>NZ_JAFMOZ010000090.1:0-28067 GCF_019049615.1 Rahnella sp. BCC 1045
TTCCGCATCGGTTGGGAATTTTCTTAGCGAGGATTTTTTACCGTAGATTTGTGATCAATTTATGACAATCAGAAATGAACTTTTCTTTTTTTTACAAGTCCTCCACTTTTTATGCCGAATTATAAGGCGAATTTCGTCGTGATTTCGGGCTGCGCCAGAGGCGGGTCTGTGTGACAATAGACCCCAACATTCCTGTCCCGACGTACAAAAAAGAGATGCATGGCGCTTTCCCCCGCAGTAAAAAATCAGATAAGCCAGTGGTATAAAGCCCTGCAACAGCAAATTCCGGATTTCATTCCCCGTGCTCCGCAACGCGAGATGATTGCGGAGGTGGCGAAAGTTTTCTCCGGTGATTCTGCCCGGCATCTGGCCATCGAGGCGCCGACCGGCGTCGGGAAAACGCTGTCCTACCTCATCCCTGGCATTGCCGTCAGCCGCGAAGAAGAAAAGCCGCTGATTGTCAGCACGGCCAACGTGGCGTTGCAGGATCAAATTTTCAGTAAAGATTTACCCCTGCTGAAAAAAATCATTCCCGACCTGAAATTTACCGGCGCTTTCGGGCGCGGGCGCTACGTTTGTCCGCGCAATCTGGCGGCGATGAGCAATGAAAACGCGCAGGGCGATCTGGGATTATTTCTCGGCGATGAACTTGCGCCTTCCAGCGGTGAAGAACAGAAACTGTCTAAAACGCTGGAAACTGCGCTCTCACGCTACGAGTGGGACGGTTTGCGCGATCACTACCAGAAAACCATCGACGATCCGTTATGGATAAAAATCAGCACTGACAAAGCCAACTGCCTGAGCCGTAACTGTCACTATTTCCGCGAATGCCCGTATTTCGTGGCGCGAAAAGAGATTGAAAGCGCCGATGTGGTGGTCACTAACCATGCGCTGGTGATGGCGGCGCTGGAATCTGAATCCGTGCTTCCGCCGGCCAAAGATTTGCTGCTGGTGCTCGACGAAGGCCACCATCTGCCGGAAGTCGCACGCGATGCGCTGGAAGTGGACGCTGAAATTACGGCCGTCTGGAACCACCTGCAACTGGACAATTTTGTGCGCCAGATTGAGCAATGTCTGGCGCTGTTCACCCCGAAAAATCCGCCGCCGCTGACCAGCGCCGAGCGTCTGCATAATCACTGTGCGGAAATGCGCGAACTGCTGCTGTCGATTGAACAAACAGTAGGCCAGTACTTGCCGCCGGATGAGCCGGAAGCCGAATACCGTTTCGAACTGGGAATGTTGCCTGCGGAGCTGACAGAGCAGTGCAGCCGCCTGTTTAAGCTGACCGACGGGCTGCGCAGTCTGGCGGAATTCATGGTGAACGACCTCAGCGAAAAAACCGGTAAACACGACATCATGCGTCTGCACCGGGCGATTTTGCACATGAGCCGCATGCAGGGTTATCTCGAAACGATGAGCAAACTGTGGCGGCTGGCGGCGCTGGACAAAGCGTCAAACGCGCCAATCGGCAAGTGGGTCACGCGTACATATTTTGATAACCAGACGCATCTGGTGTTTCACTGCGCGGGTATACGCGTCAGCGAACAGCTGGAAAAAATGCTGTGGCGCAAAGTGCCGCACGTGGTGGTGACGTCCGCAACGTTGCGTTCGCTCAACAGTTTCTCGCGCATTCAGGAAATGAGCGGGCTGAACGAAAAAGCGGGCGACCGTTTTATCAGCCTGGATTCTCCGTTCAATCACGTGACGCAGGGCAAACTGGTGATCCCGCAAATGACGCTTGAGCCGGTTCTGGCGAACGAAGCGGCGCATTTGCAGGAGATGGCAGATTTCTTCCGCACGGAGCTGGCGAAAGGGAAACATACCGGCCAGCTGGTGTTGTTCGCCAGTAACCGCGCCCTGCAACAGTTCGTCTCACTGCTGCCGGATCTGCGCCTGATGCTGCTGGTACAGGGCGATCAGCCGCGCTATCGTCTGGTCGAGGAACACCGCAAACGTGTTTCTGCGGGCACCACCAGCGTGCTGATTGGCCTGCAATCCTTCGCCGAAGGGCTGGATCTGAAAGGTGAATTGCTCACGCAGGTGCATATTCATAAAATTGCGTTCCCGCCGGTGGACAGCCCGGTGATTCTGACGGAAGGCGAATGGCTGAAAACGCTGAAGCGTTACCCGTTTGAAGTGCAAAGTCTGCCGAGCGCGTCTTTCAACCTGATCCAGCAGGTCGGGCGATTGATCCGCAGCCATGAATGCACTGGCGAAATTGTGATTTACGACCGCCGCTTGCTGACCAAAAGCTACGGTTCGCGCCTGCTGGCGGCTCTGCCGGTGTTCCCGATTGAGCAACCTGAAATGCCCGCGCCGGGGTCGGTTAAACGTCCGGATCTCCTTAAAACCGCGAAAAAAGAGCCCGCTCGTCGCCGTATGCGCCGCCGGTGATTTTTCTCGCAAGGTCTTGTTTACCCTGAATAAGCAGTTGAACTGATAAGGTAACGGTACGATGGATTACACCAAACTCATCAAAGAAGTCGGACGCGGAAAAAACCATGCCCGCGATCTGGACCGGGAGCAGTCGCACGCGCTGTATCGTGAAATCCTCGCCGGTGACGTACCTGATTTACAGCTCGGCGCGCTGCTGATTGCGTTCCGAATCAAAGGTGAAGCCGAGGAAGAAATGCTCGGTTTTTACAGCGCGATGGAAGCGTTTGTGATGCGCCTTCAGGCACCCAAAAATCGCCCGCTTCCGGTGGTGATCCCGACCTATAACGGCGCGCGGAAACAGGCGAACCTCACGCCGCTGCTGGCGGTTCTGCTCAGCCGGCTGGGTTTACCGGTGCTGGTTCACGGCGTAGACGAAGACCCGATGCGTATCACCAGCGCTGAGATTTTCCGCGCGCTGGGTATCGACGCCGCCCGGTCTCAGGAGCAGGCCCAGCAGCAACTCGATGCAGCCAACGCGCCGGTGTTTGTGCCGGTTTCCGTTCTGTGCCCGCCCATTGAAAAACAGCTGGCCCTGCGCTGGCAGATGGGCGTACGCAACAGCAGTCATACGCTGGCAAAACTCATTACGCCATTTGTCGGGCAGGATTCACTGCGCTTATCCAGCGTTTCTCACCCGGAATATGTGCAGCGCGTTTCCTCATTCTTTCGCCAGATCGACGGTCGCGCTTTGCTGACGCAAGGGACTGAAGGTGAAGTGTATGCGAACCCGTCACGTTTCCCGCAGACGCACTTTATCGCTGGTGGTGAACTGAGTGTGCTGGCGGAGAAGGAAGAGATTTTTGCTGCGGATGTACCGGCCGGCAAAGATGTCGAAACGACCGTGAACTACATTCAGGAATGTCTGAAGGGGGAACGCGCTATCCCGCAGGCTATTATCACGCAGATGGCGTGTTGTCTGGTCGCCGCAGAAATTTGTGGCGATATGGCCGAAGCCAAAATGATTGTGGATCAGATTTTTTAAAAGCCCCAATGAGCTCAGTTAGCTCCTCCCCCCGCGAAGGGGGAGGCGGGGAGGGGGTATTAAGGTCAAAACTGTAGTCAATGCATACTTCAAAATTTTTAGTTTTTCTTTAATACCCCACCCCAACCCTCCCCTTCGCAGGGGAGGGAGCTTAAAAAGCCATATTTATCATCGAGAAATTCACTCCATATGCTTGTCTCATTTCCCCAAAATCTCCCTTACCCTGTTCAAAAGTGTGGTTAAACGCTAAAATAAAGGAACTACGGAATCTATTTACTGATTTCATTCGTTTTTTTATAAAGTTTTATGGAGATTTAAATATGGAAACGTTGCCAGCTTGCCCGACATGTCAGTCCGAATTCACCTGGCAGGACGGTGAAATGCTTAACTGTCCTGAATGTGGCCATGTCTGGTCAATGAACAGCGATCCGGCGGGTGATGACGATACACTGAAGGTCGTGGATGCAAACGGTAATCTGCTGGCGGACGGTGATTCCGTTACGGTAATCAAAGACCTGAAAGTGAAAGGTAGCTCTTCCATGCTGAAAATCGGTACCAAAGTGAAAGGCATCCGTCGGGTCGAAGGCGATCACAATATAGATTGCAAAATTGACGGTTTTGGGCAGATGAAACTCAAATCTGAGTTTGTTAAGAAAAACTAATCCCAAATTCTGAAGCCTGCCCGCATTCAGCGGTTTTGCCATATCGACAGAACCGCTGACTGAACATACACTCAATGTAAAATCTCTTTAACATTCAGCAGAGAAGATTACATGAAACAGGCTCAGGACTATTTTAACGCCCTCAATCACGACTATCTCGAAGTCCACCGGAACAAAGAAAATCTGTTCTGGCAAAACTATATGGGCACCGGCGATGAAAATGTCTCCCGTGCTTTCTCCGCTGCCGAAACGGCTTATAAACGCTTTATCTCCGAACCGACCCGCCCCGCGCAGTTGCGTGAGGTCATCGCTCGTCTCGAAAAACAAACGCCGGATGCAGAACGTGATGCGCTGTTGCATGGCCTGCGCGGCTGGCTGAGTTTCTTCGACTGCAACGTCATCGAAGACCCTGAAGCGCTGGCGCTGCTTGATGAAATCATTCAGGCGGAATCCGCTCTGTTTAGCAAACGTAAGCAGTACCGCATGACGCACATCAACAGCAAGGGCGAGCGCGTCAATGCCTCGCTGGGTGAGCTGCTGACCAATCAGGCGAACAACGAAAATGAAGCGTACCGCCGCAGTTCTCAAAACGCCTTACGTGAGTTGGAAGAGTGGCTGCTGCATAACGGTTTGCCGCAGCTGATCAGCCTGCGTAACCGCTTTGCGCGTCAGCTGGGTTATCGCAATTACTTCGACTACAAAGTCAATAAAACCGAGCGCATGTCACCGGAACAGCTATTCGCCATCCTCGACCGGTTCGAAGAGCAGACGCGTGAGAGCAACACGCGCAGCCTTAATGAGCTGGTGGCGCGTGAAGGTGACGCCGCGCTGCTGCCGTGGAATATTCGTTTCGCCAGCGCCGGTGACGTCACCCGCCAGCTCGATCCTTACTTCCCGTTTGCCGATTCCCTGCGTCGCTGGATTGACAGCTTCAAGCGCCTGAATATCGGCTTTAACGGCGCAGAAATGCAGCTGGATTTGCTGGTGCGGGAAGGCAAATTTGAGAATGGTTTTATGCACGGACCGGTGCCACCGTTTTATGACAACGGCAAATGGGTGCCTGCGGTGATTAACTTCACCAGTCTGGCAAAACCGGATCAGATTGGCAGCGGTGCGAGCGGGCTGAATACGCTGTTCCACGAAGGCGGCCACGCGGCACATTTTGCCAATATCCGCCAGAATGCGCCATGCTTCTCACAGGAATTCCCGCCAACGTCTATGGCCTACGCCGAAACGCAGTCGATGTTCTGCGACAGCCTGCTGGAAGACGCGGACTGGCTGAAACGTTATGCGAAAAACACCGCCGGTGAGCCGGTGCCGGATGAACTGATTCACGCCAGTATCGAAGCCCGCCAGCCAATGCGTTCCTTTAACGAGCGCCATATTCTGCTGGTGCCGTATTTCGAATGGCAGCTTTATCAGTGGCCGGATGAAAAACGCACACCGGAAGCCATGATCGCGCTGGCGCGTGACGTAGAAACCCATATCCTCGGCGTGACCGGTAGCCCGCGTCCGACGCTGGCGATACCGCATTTGCTGTCGATGGAATCCGCCTGTTCTTATCAGGGCTATCTGCTGGCAATGATGGCCGTAGAACAGACGCGCGCTTTCTTCCTTAAACGTGACGGTTACCTGACCGATAACCCGGCGATTGGCCCGGATCTGGCGAAGCATTACTGGACGCCTGGCAACAGTATTAGTCACGACGAGACCTTACGCAGCCTGACCGGTGAGGGCTTCAATCCGGATTATCTGGCGCAGGCGTGTAATCAGACGGTAGACGCCGCGTGGGAAGATGCTCAGCGCACAATCACAGGCGCTTCTGAACGCGAACAGCCGGAAGCCGATTTCGATCTCAACGTGCATATTCGCGTGGCAGACGGGAAACGTATCCTGGCGGACAGCGCCGACGGCGATGAGGCTATGTGCCAGGATTTTGCGGATTTTGTGGATCAGAATTACGGATCGAAATAACCGCGGCATAACGTAAAAAACCGCCATCTGGTGCTGAACCGGTGGCGGTTTTTTTATGGGTTAAATCAGCGGTTATTGGCGGGCGTCAGGGCGTATTAAATCGAACCGCAAATCTTCCGAAATGCCGTAGTAAGCCGAAGGGCCACCGGCACGCAGAACCGGCTCGGCGAGGGCGGTCTGATAAACACCGTCAACCAGCAGGTGCGGCGCGATATGTACGGCAACGACTTCGCCCAGCACCAGCCAGGTATCGATATCCTCACCTGTCGCCGTTTTTAACTGAATACACTGCGTCAGTTTGCATTCAAAATTCACCGGACTTTCCAGCACGCGATCGGCCGCCACAATCTTGCCCGGCTGCGGCGTCAGGCCGGCAAACGCAAATTCATCTTCGCCACGTTCCAGCGTGGCCGAGCTTTCATTCATTCTGACCGCCAGCGGGCGCGTGGTCAGGTTCCAGACAAACTCGCCGGTTTCGACGATATTCGCCACGCTGTCTTTCCAGCCGCTACTGGCGAAACCAATGATCGGAGGGCGATAATTGAAGCAGTTAAAAAAGCTGTAAGGTGCCAGATTTCGCTGACCGGCCGCATTGCGCGAGGAGATCCAGCCAATCGGACGCGGGCCGACAATGGCGTTCAACGGGTCATGCGGCAGGCCGTGACCGCTTGCGGGTTCGTAATAATAACGATCATCAACGCTCATGATATTCCTCAGTTAAAAGATTCATCAAAACACTGATTTGTACATTACCCGTTTTAAACAGGCGCTGAGCGTTTTTATGTGCCCGGATGCGCGCGGCAGGCTGCCCCGGTTTGTGTTATCTTGTGCGCCATTAATGAATATCAACGCCCCATCGCATGCTTTGTGCGTCGCGCAACACCTTTCGGAGAGTCAATCAGGTGGAAAAAAAGAAAGTCTTCCCTCAGGAAAAAAGCGGTCTTCACCCGCGAAATCGTCATCGCAGCCGCTATGATTTCCCGGCCCTGATTGCCAGCAGCCCGGAACTGGCACCGTTTGTCAGTGAAAATAAATGGGGCGATTTGTCTGTCGATTTCGCCAATCCGCAGGCTGTAAAAGCGCTGAACCGTGCTTTGCTCCGTGATTGCTATCAGATTGAAAACTGGGACATTCCTGCAGATTATCTTTGCCCGCCAATTCCTGGGCGCGCTGATTATGTTCACCATCTGGCTGATTTGCTGGCCAGCTGCAACAACGGCAATATCCCGCAGGGTAAAGACATTTCGGTGCTGGATATCGGTGTGGGCGCGAACTGTATTTATCCGATTATCGGCCTGCGCGAATACGGCTGGCGTTTCACCGCCAGTGAGATTGACCCGGTTTCGATGGCTGCCGCGAAAAAAATTGTCGCGACCAACCCGCAACTGACCAATCAGGTACGTTTCCGTTTGCAGGCGAAACCGCCGCGTATTCTCGACACCATTATTCGTCACGATGAGCGTTATGATGCCGTGCTGTGCAACCCGCCGTTCCATGCGTCGGCGGCAGATGCGGCGTCAGGCAGCCAGCGTAAACGTCAGAATCTGGGTCTGGATCGCCGTGCCGGTACGGCGGATCTGAATTTCGGCGGTCAGCACAACGAACTGTGGTGTGAAGGCGGCGAAGAAGCGTTTGTTGTCCGCATGGCGGAAGAAAGCGCCGGTAAAGCACAGAACTGTTTCTGGTACACCGTGCTGGTGTCCAAAAAAACAACACTTCCTCTACTGTATGACGCGCTCAACGAAGAGGGGGTGACGGATATCCGCACCATCGAGATGACGCAGGGGAATAAAATCAGCCGCTTCGTCGCCTGGACCTTCCTGACGCCATCGCAGCAAAAAAGTTGGGCGATTAAGCGCTGGTCAGTTTGATCACATTGTAATCTTCTTTATTCCAGCCTGTTATTCTGACGAAAAACAGGCTGGAAAAAATACTCCTGCATGACCTTTCTTTTTCATTGGATTAAATTATGCTTAATTCACTATAAGAAAGTTGATTAATTATCCTGGTAATGATTTATCGCGTGACTTTATTTAACGCGTTTTGTTTTGCTTCAGCAAACCTTCCTGCAACCCGCCCAGGGGTCAGACTAATGTTCTGTGAGTTATCGTTATTTGACGAATAACCCACAGGGATTAGCACGTGCGTATTTTTTAAATTAATTGCGACCACGCATTAATTCACGTTATCAGCCACAGGGTGTCTGTCCTATGCAATTATTTTCTCATCAGTTTAGTACGGCATGGCGTGATAAATTCGCAGCACTTCAGGACGCTGTCCCGATGATTGTCTTCACGCCAGAGGGCGTGGTGCTTGAGGTCAATGACCTGTTCCTGAAAGGCATGGGCTACAACAGGCAGGAAGTCGTCGGCCAGCCTCACCGGATTTTCTGCACGCCAGAGTTCGTTGCCAGCGATGCCTATCGCTTGCATTGGGAAGGTTTACGGCAGGGAAAGTCCATCAGCGGAAATATTAAACGTGTACATAAAAGTGGAAAATTAATCTGGCTCGAAGCCACTTATGTTCCTGTTAAAAATAAACAAGGCAAAGTCACTGAAATAATTAAAATTGCCAGTGATGTCTCTGAAAGAATTACAGAATCGCACGAGCATCAGGGGATTTTACAAGCACTTGACCGTTCAATGGCACTGATTACCTTTACCCCGGAAGGTAATGTGATTTCTGCAAACAATAACTTCCTGAAAGTCATGGGTTATTCTCTGCAACAAATTAAAGGCCACTCTCATGCGATGTTTTGTCTGCCGAAGTTTGGTGATACCCACGAATATAAAAATCACTGGCAGCGTCTGCGTAACGGTGAATTCATCCTCGGGCGTTTCGAGCGGATGAACGGTCGCGGCCAGGCGATCTGGCTGGAAGCCAGCTATAACCCGGTCATGGATGATGACGGCAAGGTGTTGAAAATCGTCAAAATCGCTCAGGATATTACCAGCCAGATGGCGCAGCAGCGTCAGCAGGAAAGCATGATGACGCACGTGCATGAGCTTTCCCTGACAACGGATAAAACCGCTGCCGAAGGGGTCACCATCGTCCAGAAAGCGGTGGAGGATATGCAGGAAGTCGAAGCGCTGGCGCGCCGCACGTCGGACATTATCGGTCAGCTCGGCCAAACCTCAGAACGGATTGGTGAGATGGTGGATACCATCCGGCGCATCTCGTCGCAAACCAATTTACTGGCGATTAACGCCACCATCGAAGCCGCGCACGCGGGCGAACAGGGCAGGGGATTTGCCGTGGTTGCCGGTGAAGTACGTTCGCTGGCAGATCAGTCACGGAAAGCCGCCGTGGAGATTGACCAATTGACGCAAAGTATCCGCGACGGTGTGATGGCGGCGATTGATGGTATGGGAAATTGCGTCAATCGTGCCGGCGGCGGGGTTGCGCTCAGCCGTAATGCGGGTGATGTGATCAATCAGGTCAATCTGGGCATGCAGGATCTGGTACGAATGATGGCGGAGTTTTCCGTTATCACGGGGGATCAGGGGCAAACGAGGCATTGATTGCAGGAGGTCGCTGCACCGGGGCGGCTAACCGATCTTTTTCTCACTTGCAGTGAAGGCGGGATCGAGAGGATTTCGGTTTTTCACTGGCCGTGAGGGCTGAATTGTGAAAATTTCGGTTTTTCACTGGCCGTGAGGGCTGATTTGAGAAAGTTTCGGTTTCTCACGTGCGGTGATCGCTTAACGCGCTGTGGCGAAACCGCCCAAGAGAGGAAAGTGCTTTCCCTCTCTTGGATCTCTCCCCGCTTTTACAACACGCGCTATCGCTTGCTGGCTATGTTCCAGATACCACAATGACAGGCTGGAAATCTTGCCGCTGCGCGGTGCCTTCTCCCGGTCCTGAAGCCATAGGTCTTCAGGCCGCTCCGTTCAGCAAGATTTCTGAATCGCCCTCGGGCAAAGAGCCTGTCTCTGATGTAACTCCATGTAACGACTTAAATTTACTCTGAATCAAGTTCTCAACTTCATGATTTCGCAATTGGCACGCGGTAAGTCATTACGGTATGATCACTTCGCTGCGGCTCATCCGCAGTTGGGAGTTGCGGCCCAGATTACTGGAGGTAAAGAACGTTCAACGTGATCGTTTCGTCAATTTGTCCTCTGTAATGGAAGTGTCCAATGAAAACTTATACCGACTGGCACCAGGCCGACATTATTGCTGCTCTGCGTAAGCAGGGAACAACGCTTGCCGCCGTTTCACGCGCAGCGGGTTTACCCTCTTCAACCCTGTCTAATGCGTTATCACGTCCGTGGCCGAAAGGCGAAATGCTGATTGCTTCAGCACTCAATATTCCACCCGCACAAATCTGGCCTAGCCGCTATTTTGATGCGCATGGCCAACTCATCAGCAAGACATTAAGAAATCTCCACGACAAATCAAGAGAATAGTTTTTTGAATTTGTCGAATGGCGCGCTCAAAAATGGCAATCACATCTCTTAAAGATGGAAAACAGTCTTCTTTTGAATTTAAGATCGTGCGGGCGATTCAGAAATTTTGCTGAACGGAGCGGCCTGAAGACCTATGGCTTCAGGACCGAGAGAAGGCACCGCGCAGCGGCAAGATTTCCAGCCTGTCACGGTGGTAACTGGAACATAGCCAGCAAGCGAAGCGCGGAGTAAAAAGCGAGGGGAAATCCAAAAGGGGAAAAGCACTTTCCCCTTTTGGGCGGTTTCGGCGCGAGAGCCCGCGCGATCACCGCACTCTAAAAACCGAAATATTCTCGATCAAGCCCCACGGCGAGTGAAGAAACCGAAATAATCTCGGTTGAAGGTTTTAAGGCTTAAAGCCGGTTTGTACTGTAGCCAGCTGCGATGCAGCTTCATCGGCATAAAGTTGAACCGCCTGCCTCGGCATCTCAATCCCTGCGGCGGCAAAGTGATTCTTCACCAGTCTGTCCAGCGCATACTGCACGGTCCACTGTTCCAGCGCTTTTGTGCGCACCAGCACCCGCAGGGTGAAGAACTGATCGCCTAATCCCACGACACCCTGATAAGTCGGTTCGCCGAGCAATAACGGTTTGATGCTTTCATCCTGTTGCAGCGCTTCTACGGCCTTACGCAGGACGGCGTTGGCGGCGTCCACATCTTCATTGCGGCTGACGTTATAGCTGGCGCGGTAGACGCCAAACTCACGTTCATAATTCGAAAGCGTCGTTATCGAAGAGTAGGGAACGATGTGATACACGCCATAGATATCGCGCAGGCCAATCGAGCGGATGGTCATGCGCTCAACCGTGCCGCTGATGCCCATCACCGTGACGTATTCGCCGGTATTCATACCATTTTCGAACTGGATGAAAATACCGGTGATCACGTCTTTCACCAGCGTTTGCGCACCGAAACTGACGGCCAGACCGAGCGCACCGGCACCGGCCAGCAGCGGGGCGATATTCAGCCCGACCTGCGAGAGCATGATCATAATGGTGATCGTACAAATCACGATCGCGAGGACGTTGCGGAACAGGGTCAGCAGCGTGCGCTCACGGGCGCTCGGACGTGCGCCGTTACTCAGTTCCTGCGCCAGACGATGTTCAATTACGCTGGCAAGTAACGTCCAGGCCACAATGGCGAAGCACAGAATAAACAGCATATGGCCCAGACCGCTGATCACTTTCCCGCCGGTCTCAGTCATAAACCATTTGTTGAGATGGAAAATCTGCCACGCGTCGAGCAGCGAGAGCGTCACGCTCAGCACCACCAGCACGCGGATGATTTTCAGACCCGCCGGAATGTACGAATTAATGCGCTTTTGCAGCAGCGGGTAACGGCGGTTAACGTCATCGGGCAGGGTGATCCGGCGGTTAATCCAGCGCGAAAGCAGGCCGGAGATCAGCGCGCCGATGCCGATAATCACCAGACTTTTAATCGTCGCGGCCATCATAAAGCGCAGACTTCCGGCGAAATCAAACTGCGAAAGGAAGAACAGCACCACGAAATAACTGACCGCCAGAAGATGCCAGACATGCCCGAGGGCGCGGAGAATGACGCTGAAAAATGCCATCGAGCGTTCAGCCAGCAGGTTGAATTCATGATGAATCGTGCGGCGGTTATGCAGAATCAGCCAGCTGGCGTAAACCGTCAGGGCCAGCATCACCACGAAATTTACCACAGCGGCGGTGGTGTAATTGATTTGTGTGGCAACCACCGGTACGCCGACCATCAGGGCGTAACCAATCAGCCCGCTGACCCACGCCAGACGGGTATTCCAGTAGCGCGCCGTGACATCCGCCAGCGGGAAAGGGCGCAGGTAGCTGAAGCCGGGCGCAAAGATCAGGCGCAAAACGGCTTTGAAGAATTCAATCACCGCAAAGGCGCTGAGGAACAAAGCCTGCAGGCGCGCAATCAGCGGGCTGCCGCCGTTGAAATATTGCGTGAACAAATTCCCGGCGGCGACAGTCAGCAGCAGAATACCGAGGTCAACTGCGAACGCCCCGATAATGCTGGCGGGCAGTTTGTACCAGTGGGCTTCTTTCAGTCGCGCATGATTTCCCCAACGCCCGAGGCGCAGATAAAGCGGCCCGATTAACCGGCGAATCAGATGGAAAAACGCAAAGGTCACGGCGACGGTCAGCAGAAAATACCCCAACGCCGGGAAGAAACGCGCGGCATTAAAATGATGCTGCGGGCCGGAATTGATGGTGTCTTTAAGCTGCTGTACACGCTTCATAAATCCGGAAGCGGTTTGCTGCGTGGTATCCACCAGCTGGTCAATCAGCGAAAGCTGTTCAGCCTGCGGTGCGGTGTTTTCGGCAGGCGCTTTTGCTGCCGGTGCGGTTCCGGCGGCTTCCCGCAGATGGGTAATCAGTTGGGCACGGGCTTTATCATCCTGAAGAATATCGGCCAGCGCGGCGTAAGAAGCTTTCTGTTGATCGGCGGCAGCGGGTTTTTCCTCAGCCGCATGGCTGAAGGCGCTGAACAGGGAGATTGTGATAAACAGCAGAGCTGAAAATATCGGTGTCTGGATGCGGTGAGCCAACGGAGTCCTGTCGTTATGCGGCATTGTTCCTCTCTCAAAATAGCGTTAGTCGGAAGTGTTGCTGCCCTAAGGGTAAAGCATCGGTGACGGTATTGTAGAAAAATTGTGGCAAAACGTTGTGGGGGGACGTGCCATAAGGGAATGATCGGCAGATCGAGTGTGTTGAAACTCACGGGCGATTCAGAAATCTTGCTGAACGGAGCGGCCTGAAGACCAAAGGCTTAGGACCAAGAGAAGGCATCGCGTAGCGGCAAGATTTCCAGCCTGTCACGGTGGTAACTGGAACATAGCCAGCAAGCGAAAGCGCGGAGTAAAAAGGCGAGGGGAAATCCAAAAGGGGAAAAGCACTTTCCCCTTTTGGGCGGTTTCGGCGCAGCGCGTTAAGCGATCACCGCACTTGAGAAACCGAAATAATTCCGGTCAGAGTTAAAAGCCGCTCTTGCCGCGGCCTTTGGCATCAGGAAACGTGTTGCAGGAACTCCCGCAGACGCTCACTCGGTGGATTATTCACCAGCTCTGCCGGTTTACCGTCTTCCGCAATACGCCCTTTATCGATGAAGATTAACCGTGATGCCACTTTCTCGGCGAAGCCGACTTCGTGGGTCACGATAACCATCGTCATGCCTTCTTCGGCCAGCTGCTTCATGACGGTCAGCACTTCATGACGCAGTTCCGGATCCAGCGCAGAGGTTGGTTCATCGAACAGCATCAGCTTAGGTTTCACCGCCAGCGCACGGGCGATTGCCACACGCTGCTGTTGCCCGCCAGAAAGTTCAGACGGATAGTGGTTACCACGCTCGGAAAGGCCGACTTTTGCCAGCAATTCTTTCGCCAGTTTATTGGCTTCATCTTTCGAGGCACCACGAACACGGATCGGGCCGAAAGCCACGTTTTCCAGCGCGGTCATGTGCGGGAACAGATAGAACTGCTGGAAAACCATACCGGCTTCCTGGCGGATCAGACGTTCGTCGACTTTCGGGTCATTCACTTTCAGGCCATCGACAATCAGCTCGCCGGACGTGATTTCTTCCAGCTTGTTGATGCAACGCAGCAAAGTGGATTTACCGGAACCGGAAGGCCCGATAATAACCACGACTTCACCCTGAGAAATGTTCAGATCGATGTCGTGGAGCACCTGGGTTTTACCAAAGTGTTTTGAGACGTTCTTGAATTCAATCATATAATTTTCAGTTTGCGTTCTAAGCGGCGCAGAACAAAGCTCAGAGCCAGCGTGATGATCAGATAGATAACGGCAACCGCACTCCAGATTTCCATGGCGCGGAAGTTACCGGCGATGATTTCCTGGCCCTGACGGGTCAGCTCGGCGACACCGATGACGATAAACAGCGAGGTATCTTTGATACTCACAATCCACTGGTTGCCCAGCGGTGGCAGCATGCGGCGCAACGCCAGCGGCATGATGATGTAACGCAGGGTCGCACGACGCGACAGACCCAGCGCCAGGCCCGCTTCGCGGAAACCATTATGGATGGACAACACGGCACCACGCGTAATTTCAGCGATGTACGCACCTGAGTTGATCATGATTGTCACCACCGCCGCGCTGAACGGGTCGATACGCAGATCGGGAACCATCATCGGCAGTGCGAAATAAATGAACATTACCTGTACGACAATAGGCGTACCGCGGATAAGCTCGATAAATACCAGTGCGATATTGCTGCTAAACCAGCCACCAAACGCGCGGGCAAAACCCGCAATCACACCAATAATCAGACCGCCAACCAGACCGAGGACCGAAATCCACAATGTCATCTTGGCGCCTTCGAGCAGGATAGGCAGAGCGGGCCAAATTACGCTCCAGTCAAACTGCATGGATTATCTCCTGGTAAAACAACAAACTGCGCCTGTCCGGAGAATTCCCCGTCAGGCGCTTCTTATCAAGTCAGATTTCTATATAGAGGAACGACTTAAATGAAAAAATCTTACTTAGGTTCAGTATCGAACCATTTTTTGTAGATTGCCGCGTAGGTACCATTCTCTTTGATGGTTTTCAGAGCCGCGTTGGCTTTCTCACGCAGGTCACTGCCTTGCGGGAAGGCGATACCGTATTGCTGACCAGCCAGTGAATCACCGACGGCCTTGAACTGGCCTTTACCGGCAGTTTTGATGAAGTACAGAATGTTCGGGGTGTCGTGCATCACAGCATCAGCACGGCCTGTACCCAGTTCCATGTAAGCGCTGTCGATGTTCGGGAACTGACGCAGATCTTTGGTCTGCACGTTGGCTTTCATGTAGTCAACGGAGCTGGTGCCGCTTTTCACTGCAACCACTTTGCCTTTCAGATCATTAACGCTTTTGATGGCGTCGTTGTTGCTCTTAACCATCACCATCAGGCCGCTGTTGTAGTAGCCGTCAGAGAAGTCGATCGCTTTTTTACGCTCTGGCGTAATGGTGATACCGGCCAGTGCCAGATCGATGTTGTGAGTTTGCAGGGCAGGGATGATGCCGCCGAAATCCATTGGTTTCAGTTCATAAGAGACTTTCATCTCTTTAGCGACCGCGTCCCACAGGTCGATATCGAAGCCGACATACTTGTCGCCTTGTTTGAATTCAAACGGTACAAACGCAGTGTCGGTAGCTACGATCAGTTTTTTGTCTGCTGCGTGTGAGCTAACGGCAAAGGCCAGGGTCAGCGCGGCCAGGGAAACTTTTAAGAGTGACTTCATCAGTGAATTTCCTTTGTACATATTATGGGAACGACCTTATGTTACGACGCTTAACTGCAAAATTCATGCCATTATTCATCTATATTTAAATTCAATGGCTTATCGTCTTGCTGAACCGTTCAAGCTGCGGATAAATCCGAGATTGCACACTTGTGGTGCATTGTTACATTTTGCAATGTTCTATCGTGGTGCATCGCGTCATCATTAACCAGATGTTGTATTTTAAACAATCATTAATTAACAATCATGCCATCCAAATGATAACTCGCTCTAACTTTTTCAGAACGTGCATAAAACCACTGCTCAATATTGAAGCAAATGTAAAGAGGGGAAGGGTGGGAACTGAGGAAAAACCGAGGTGGGTTGAACCATAATGGTGCAACCGGTCATAGGGAAAAAATCTAGCGCAGCTGGCTGTCTTTACTTCCACGGCGATTATATCCGGCGTGATCCTGCTGCTTTTTATCCAGCTCAGCCTGGCAGGTGACGCAATACTGAACGCCCTGAAGCGCTTTCCGGCGAGCTTCCGGAATCGGCTCCCCGCATTCCCGGCAGAAATGCTCACTTTCGCCGTGCCCAAGCGACTGACGAGCGCGGTCAACCGCATCATTGACTGTTGAATCTATCTGGTCCTGAACTGCGCCATCTTGCGCCCATCCGCTTGCCATGGTGACCTCCGAATGTTTATCAGATTTATTGGAAAGCAATCTCAGTATTAATCTGAAACGCTATTTTAAGAATAATTCTTAGCAGTGAAGATGATTTTTTTTGTAAAACAATGGGTTAATTGTTTTGTTTGTTAATGCTCTGCTTTTATTATAGCTCTGCGTTTACTAAGAGTTTTCTGATAAGATTTGTGTTATTTCGTGCCATATGTTAAAAAAACGCATGAATTGAATGAATGTATTTCTGTCATCAATTGTTCGTGTGAATATGTGCATATTTGTAACAGCTATTCTCCCCATGGACACCTTATTCAGGCCAGTTTGCGCTGACTTCTCATTCAATTCCCTTCTGCTGCATGGCAGCTGCAACTGGCCCGACTAAGAAATGGAATTCATCAGGACACATTTGCTTGATCGGCTAACCATTATAAGTACCCACTCTTTTGCATCGTGACGGAGTGAGTTTAATCCCAGGCAGGGTATTAAAGTGGCAGATAATCAGGTAGTTGGCGGCACGGCAGGTGCATCTTTACAGCCGGGTCTGATCGAATCCGTTCGCAGCACACTTTCCGAGCAGGCCGATGCGTTGCAACGCCTCTCTGCTCAGCTCGACAGCGTCCAGTATCAGAAAGCATTAAAACTGATTATGGAATGCAAAGGCCACGTCATCCTTTCTGGCATGGGAAAGTCAGGCCATGTGGGGCGTAAAATCTCCGCGACGCTGGCCTCGACCGGCACTCCAAGCTTCTTTATTCATCCGGCAGAAGCCTTTCATGGCGATCTGGGAATGATCACGCCGTATGACCTGCTGATCCTGATTTCAGCCAGCGGTGAAACGGACGAAATTCTCAAGCTCATTCCTTCTCTGCGTCAGTTCGGTAACCGGATTATCGCGATCACAAATCACAGCGCATCGACGCTGGCGAAATATGCTGACGCCACGCTTGAGCTGATGATGGAAAGCGAAAGCTGCCCGAATAATCTCGCGCCGACAACGTCAACGACGCTAACCATGGCAATTGGCGATGCGCTGGCCGTTGCCCTGATCCATCAGCGTAAATTCCTGCCGACGGATTTTGCACGTTATCACCCGGGCGGTTCTCTGGGCCGCCGTTTGCTGACCCGCGTAGCGGATGTCATGCAAACCAACGTGCCGACCATTCAGGAAGATACGGTGTTCCGCCAGGTGATCTCAGCAATTACCTGCGGGTGTCAGGGCATGGTGGCCGTTAATAATGTCCGGCAGCAACTGGTCGGAATTATTACTGACGGCGATTTACGCCGTTATATGGAAAAGAATGCACAGCTCGACAGCGCTTGTGCCGCCGACATGATGACCCGCTCGCCGCTGACATTACCGGCGGACATGATGATTACGGATGCAGAAACGCTGATGCAGAAACATCGGGTTTCCGTATTGCTGGTCACCAATAAAGAGAAAAACGTCGCCGGTCTGGTGCGCATTTTCGACTGAAATAATATTTGAAATAATTACGCACCGTGAGTATTCCGCAGGGGAAATAAGGCAGATTCACGGGACTTTTAATAAAGCACGACGCTAAAAGCGTGCTATTTGTCATGATGATAATAAATAAATGCTTATTGAAAAAATGAAGTCTGCCTGGCCCGGGGAACATATTGCCCGGGTTCGTCGATCTCCGCATTTTAGTATGGCTACGCTGAACCGCAATTTGGGCAAAATTGTGGTGGGATTGCCGATGGCGTTGCTGATTATCTATCTGGTGATTTTCAGCCATCCGCGTTATCTCAGCGAATCTACGGTTGCGATTAAAAGCTCAAACGACATCAGTGGCTCCAGTCTGAATGTCGGCTTGCTGCTGGGCGCTGCAAACCCAAGCACTGCTCAGGACGCAATGTATTTAAAAGAATACATAAACTCGCCTGACATGATGATGGCGCTCGATAAGCAACTCGACTTCCATTCTGCCTTTGCAAAGAGCGGCCTGGATTTCTTCTACCGTCTGCCAAAAGACGCGACAAGCGAACAATTCCTCAACTATTACCGCGACCGTATTTCCGTCACTTATGACGATAAAACGGGCCTGTTAACCATCGGCACGCAGGGTTTTACGCCTGAATTTGCCAAACAGTTCAACAATGCGGTTTTGAAAGAATCCGAACGCTTCATCAACGAAATCTCCCATAAGATTGCGCGTGACCAGCAAGCCTTTGCCGAAAAGGAAATGCTTGATGCGCGGGCGCGTCTGAACGTCAGCAAAACACAGTTACTGGCTTATCAGAACCAGAACAACATTCTTGATCCTGAAGCTCAGGCCGTGGCCGCCACCTCGCTGGTGAACACAATGGTCGGGCAAAAAATCCAGATGGAAGCCGAGTTGCGCAATCTGCTGACCTATCTGCGTGAAGATGCGCCGCAGGTGATCAGTGCGCAGAATGCGATTACGTCGCTGGGCAAACAGATTGATCAGGAAAAAAGCAAAATCACCGCGCCGGATGGCCGTCAGCTGAACAGCATGGCGGTTGATTTCGAAGAGATTAAGGCAAAAGTTCAGTTCGACACCGACCTGTACAAGCTCACGCTGACGTCGATTGAAAAGACCCGCGTCGAAGCCGCCCGCAAACTGAAAGTGCTGTCGGTGATCAGCTCGCCGCAACTGCCGCAGGAATCCAGCTTCCCGAATGTGCCTTACATGATTGCCAGCTGGCTGCTGGTCTGCTGCCTGCTGTTCGGGACGATCAAATTATTGCTGGCGGTCATCGATGACCACAAAGATTAATGCGGTTTGTTCCGCTGCCCTTTTAGCCTGAAGAATCGCACACAGAGCTTGTTATGAAATTATTGAAGTCCGTTTTGATTTTGCTGGCCTGCCAGCTCACCCAGGCGAATGCCGTGGGAATTAATGCCGATCCGAACATGACCGGTGCGGCACCTTTGCCGACATTTTTGACCGGTCAGACGCAGCAAACGTCGTCGGATACCGGGTTTGATGATTCTCCACCGCCGCCGGTTCCGGCGGTGATGAGCCGTATGTTTGGTGCGCAGTTGTTCACCGGCGGTGCGGCGGCGGATAACGCGGCAAGCATTGGTTTTAACCCGAACTACGTGGTCGGGCTGGGCGATCAGGTTCAGATCCGCCTCTGGGGCGCTTTCAACTTTGACGGCGCGCTGACTGTTGACCCCAAAGGCAATATCTTCCTGCCAAACGTTGGCCCGCTCAAAGTTGCCGGTATTTCTAACAGCCAGCTGAACAGTGTGATCACCACCAAAGTGAAACAGGTTTATCAGGCCAACGTAAACGTCTACGCCTCGTTGTTACAGGCGCAACCGGTAAAAGTCTTTGTGACCGGTTACGTCACTAACCCCGGCTTATACGGCGGCGTGGCGTCTGATTCTCTGCTCTCTTACCTGAGCAAAGCGGGCGGCGTCGACACCGAACGCGGCAGCTATGTCGATATCGTGGTGAAACACAACGACCGCGTGCGTTCGCGCATCAATCTTTATGACTTTTTGCTGAACGGCGATCTGCGCCTGTCACAATTCTCGGATGGCGACACCATCGTTGTCGGGCCGCGTCAGCACACGTTCAGCGTGGAAGGCGACGTCTTCAACAGCTACGACTTTGAATTCCGTGACAGCACGATCCCGGTCAGCGAAGCCCTGAGCTGGGCACGTCCGAAACCGGGCGCGACGCACATGACCATCATCCGCCAGCAGGGCAGCATGAAACGCAGCGAATACTACCCGCTGAGCTCTGCGCCGGGCCGGTCATTGCAGGATGGCGATAAGCTGATCATCAGCTCTGACCGCTATGCCGGCACTATTCAGGTGCGCATCGAAGGCGCGCATTCCGGTGAACACGCCGTGGTACTGCCGTATGGCGCCACCATGAGCCAGCTGTTGCCGAAAATCCGCACCAACTCCATGTCGCAGATCAATGCCATTCAGCTGTACCGCCGCTCCGTGGCGATCCGCCAGAAAGAGATGCTGGATCTTACCTTGCAGAAACTGGAAGAAGCGTCTCTTTCTGCCCAGTCCTCCACGCAGGAAGAAGGGCGTCTGCGCGCACAGGAAGCGCAGCTGGTCAGCCGCTTTGTGAATAAAGCGCGTCAGGTGGTGCCGAAAGGTGAAGTGGTCCTGAACGAAGACAACCTGAACCAGGTGATCCTGGAAGACGGCGACGTGATTAATATTCCGGAAAAAACCTCGCTGGTCATGATCCACGGCGAAGTGCTGTTCCCGAACGCCGTCAGCTGGCAGAAAGGGCTGAGCCCGGAAGATTACATCGAGAAAGTCGGTGGCTTTACGCAGAAAGCGGGTAACTCGAAAGTCATCCTGATTAAACAGAACGGCGAAGCGATTAACGCGGATGACGTGAAAACGCTGCAACCGGGCGATGAGCTGATGGTTCTGCCGAAGTATGAATCGAAGAACATCGAAGTCACGCGCGGTATCTCGACGATCCTGTATCAGCTGGCCGTTGCCGCGAAAGTGGTGCTGACAATTTAATGATCGGGATCTTTTCTGCGGGCATTCAGCGCATCCCGCATCTGGAAGCATTTCTCGGTGAAACGTGCCGCAAGCTTTCGTTGCTGCGGCCGGTGCCGGATGACATCACGCGGATTGCCGTGTGGGGTTACCGGCCAACGGGCGCGAAAGCCGTTGCGCTGGCCGAAAAATCTGGCCTGCCGGTATTACGTCTTGAGGACGGTTTTATCCGTTCTCTGGGGCTGGGCGTTTCGGGATGTCCGCCGCTTTCCATGGTGCTGGACACGCAGGGCATGTACTACGACGCCTCGCAGCCGAGCACGCTGGAAACGCTGATCCATCAGCATGAAGAGAACCGCCTGCTGCACGACGATGCCCGTCAGGCGATGCAGATGATCGTCGACGGTGACCTGTCGAAATACAACCAGGCACCGGTGTGTACCCTGGCGCAACCGGAACAGGGCGCGGTGCTGGTCGTCGATCAGACCTTTGGCGACATGGCCGTCGTGTACGGCAACGCCGGGAAAGAACAGTTCGACAATATGCTGCAAGCGGCGCTGGCTGAAAACCCGCAGTCTGAGATTTGGGTGAAGGTGCATCCTGATGTGCTATCGGGGAAAAAAGCCGGTTACTTCACGCAGCTCGGGGAGCAGGCGAAACAGGATCCGCGCATAAAACTGATTGCGCAGGACGTCAGCCCGCAGTCATTATTGCAACGCGTCACCCGCGTGTATGTGGTGACGTCGAATTATGGTTTTGAAGCGCTGATCGCCGGTAAACCGGTCAGCGTGTTTGGTCAGCCGTGGTACGCGGGTTGGGGGCTGACGGATGACCGTCATGTGCTTGCCGCAGAACTTCGCGTCCGACGCGGTAATGCCAGCATCGAGGATTTATTCGGGGCAGCCTGTTTGCGTTACAGCAGATATCTGAACCCGGTAAACGGCCAGGCGGGAACGTTATTTGACGTACTGAACTGGTTGCTGATGCAGCGTCAGCATCATCAGCAGCGGACAGGGCGCTTGTGGTCGCCGGGTCTGACACTCTGGAAGCGCAGCATTCTTGCGCCGTTCCTGCGGACCAAAACAAACAAAGTGAATTTCAGTAAACGTCATGCCGGTGAATCCGCCTGCGTGGTGTGGGGCACCAAAGGCGAACGCCGTTGGCACGAGGATGCACAAAGAAAAAGACTCCCGCAATGGCGAATGGAAGATGGATTTCTGCGTTCTGCCGGGCTGGGTTCTGATTTGCATCCGCCGCTTTCTCTGGTGCTGGATAAAACCGGTATTTACTACGACGCCACGCGGCCAAGTGACCTCGAAACGCTGCTCAGTGCGAGCCGTCTGACCGGTTTCCAGCAACAACGCGCAACACGACTGCGCCAGAGACTGGTGGCCAGCAAAGTCAGTAAATACAACCTCGGCGCGGCGTTTACGCTGCCAGCCGGAGCCAGCGGAAAGACCGTGATTCTGGTGCCGGGACAGGTGGAAGACGACGCGTCGATCCTGACCGGGACGATGGGATTACGCACCAACGGCGAGCTGTTGCGCACGGTGCGGGAACGCCACCCGGATGCCTACATTATTTATAAGCCGCACCCGGATGTTCTGGTGGGGAACCGGCAGGGAAATATTCCTGCTGAAGATGTCAGCCGGTGGGCAGACAGTCAGGCGCTGGATGCTGACATTATTCAGTGCATTCAGGCTGCTGATGAACTGCACACCCTGACGTCATTGTCAGGTTTTGAAGCCTTACTCCACGGCAAAAAAGTGGTGTGTTACGGCATGCCTTTTTATGCCGGTTGGGGACTGACGCACGATGAACATACCTGTTCACGCAGAACGCGCAGCCTCACATTAGACGATGTGGTTTATCAGGCGCTGATTGCCTACCCGTCGTATATCGACCCGCATAGCCGGGAGCCTATTTTAGCGGAGCAGGCGGTTGAACTTCTTGCTGCGACGCCACGGGCGCAAATGCAATTCTCAAAGATTAAGGCGGGCAGGATAGTTCGCTATTACAGGAAACTGCTCATGTTGATCCGGGTGACATTGACCACCTGAACCAGCCTCTTTTAAGCTTTTTGCGTAAATGGACACGGACAGAAATGGACAGTAAGGCGCTTACGACATTACTTTCTGGTAAAAAATATCTGCTGTTGCAGGGGCCGATGGGGCCTTTCTTCAGTGATTTAGCACAGTGGCTGGAGTCACTGGGGCGTGAAGCGGTGAACGTTGTTTTCAACGGCGGTGACAGATTGTATTCGCGAAAGCGTGAATACCGTTTGTACCAGCAGACGCCTCAGGAGTTTCCGACCTGGCTGAAAGAAACCTGGCAGGAGTACGACTTCGACACCATCGTGTGTTTCGGGGATTGTCGTCCGCTGCATCAGGCGGCTAAACGCTGGGCGCAGGCCAAGGGCGTGAGATTCCTCGCCTTCGAGGAAGGCTACCTGCGGCCGCATTACATCACGCTGGAACAAGGTGGCGTGAACGCCTATTCCGGCCTGCCGCGAGATGCGGAGTTCTACCGCAGCCTGCCAACAATGACTATGCCGGAAATCGAGCACCTGAAACCTTCAGGCTGGCAGCGCGTCCGCCACGCGACCGTATATTATCTCGCCGGATGGCGCTATCGCCATGATTTCCCGAAATACCGCCATCACAAATCCTTCTCGCCGTGGTACGAGGCGCGTTGCTGGACCCGTGCTGCCTGGCGTAAAAAACTGTATGCCTTCCGTCAGCGCCATGTGTTGCAGCAACTGCAAACAGATCTGGATCAGCGCTATTATCTGGCCATTTTGCAGGTGTATAACGACAGCCAGATCCGTAACCACAGCCCGTATAACGACGTGCGTGATTACATTAATGAAGTGATGCACTCGTTCGCTAAAAAAGCGCCTTCAACCGAGTTTCTGGTGATTAAACATCACCCGATGGACAGGGGGCACCGTCTGTACGGACCGCTTATCCGCCAGCTGGGTAAAAAATACGGTATCGCTAACCGCGTTATTTACGTGCATGACCTGCCGATGCCTGAGTTGCTGACACACTCCAAAGCCGTGGTTACGATTAACAGCACAGCGGGTATCTCCGCGCTTATCCATAACAAGCCGCTGAAAGTGATGGGCAGCGCGCTGTATGACATTAAAGGCATTACCTATCAGGGACATCTGAACCAGTTCTGGACCTCAGGATATAAGCCGGACATGAAACTGTTCAAACAATTCCGTCTATACTTGCTGCAAAATACGCAGATTAATGCGGTGTATTATGGCGGTCGCAAAGCCGATATTGCTGCAATAGCCGACAGCCAGTATCAGCCGGTATTTATCAGCCAAAAGCTGGTGATGAATTACATCAAGCGACAACCTTCGTAACGATCACCTTTGAGGAATATGCCCAGATGCAAAAATGTTTACCGATCAAACTCTGCGCATATTTCTCATTACCCATCCTGCTCCCCTTGTTTCTTACCGCCTGCGCGGACGCCGTTCCCTCGATGCATTCTCATGAGTGCGAACTGCCTGATGTCCGCGGTAATACCACGCTATCCCCTCACTGCGTTTATAAAGAAGCGGTCATCATCACCAGCAGCAATACCACGTTAGACTGCCGGGGTGCGGTGCTCGAGGGGGACAATCAACGCCCTTTTGGCATACTGATCAACAGCAAGGGTAAGCCGTTATCCGCTGTCACTGTCCGTAACTGCAAAGTGCGCAACTTTACCCACAGCGGCATCCGTATCACTTCCGACATCGCCGCCAACAAACTCAGCCCGAACCATGAAGAAAACTACCGCCGGACACCGACACGGATAACCCTCGAAAACGTTGAAGTCACCGGCAGCGGACGCGTAGGGATATACTTTGACGATTACGTCACTCATTCGACGTTGAGCCACTCGGTTGTCCGCGACTCGTATATGTCGGGTATCTACCTGGAACATTCATCGCGCAATAACAAAATCGTGGATAACCAGATTATCAATAATGGACATGAGAGTTTCGGCAAGGGAAAGCGGGAAGGATTAGCGGTGGATTCGTCGGCGTACAATCTTATTGAAGGTAACCGGTTTGAATCGAACGGGGCAGGGGGCGTATTTTTGTATAAGAACTGCGGCGAGCATTTCAGCACAGGCAAATCCGTGATCCGCTGGCAGCACAGCGACTACAACGTCATTCGCAATAACACCTTTGTAAATGAACCCGTCGGCATCTGGCTGGCATCCCGGCAAAACCGGGACTTATCAGGATTTGATTGCGGGGATAAACCGAGGGATGGAAGCCTTAAGTTTTATCCTGATTATGCCGATAATAATGTGGTGGAGGGGAATCGGTTTGATGGTGATGTAGTGAAAGTAAAAGATAATGGATTAAACAATCATTAGGTTTATCGAACAAAGTATATGGTTATTACATGAATGAAGTTATGAATAAAATAGTTGAGATGTGGTATTGTTAATAGAAAATACTTTGTAGTTATATAATAAGAATGGTGGGTTATGAGTAGCGAAATTGAAATTAATGTACTGAGAGAATGGGATAGGAATTATGTTCGTAATAAATACAAAGTAGCTATGCTCGGTGTGGAAGGGGTTTATTTTCCGTGCATTAATGCAAAGAGAATAATGGTTTTTTTTAGCTCGATGGGAAAAGACCGTTTTGATAGATACTCATGGTTTTGGGAAAAAAATGAAATTTGGGAAGATACTGCTTATCTTTTTATAAAAGATGATAGTTTTCATTATTTTCTTGGGACAGATGATAAACCAATGAAAGATAGCGTCAGAAAAGTTATTTCGCACTATCAGGAATTGAGTAGTACCACACCTGAGTCGACATATATGGTTGGTGGTAGCATGGGGGGATATGCAGCTATATACTTTGCATTTTATACTCAATCGCGGGCTGCCATTGTGGCTAACCCTCAGATTACATATAAAGCTGCAAGAATGCATCAATTCCAAAATTGGGAGCGCTCAATAAGAGAAATGGGGAGTCAGTGGTATGATCTTGATGATTTCTCAAAAAAATATGAAGTAAAACCTGCTATTTATCTCGAGTACGGTAATTACATGGCTGATAAGAAAGGGTGCGAGTCTTTAATCCAATCCTTGATTGAAGAAGAGTGTCTATTAATTGTCAGAAAAGAAAAATGGGATGGGCATACAGTGAACTCGCTGTTTAGAAATACAATTGAAAACGCAATCTCATTTTTTGAAAGAGAACCAAGAAATCTCCCAATCAAATAACTGTATCTATGCCTTGCAAGGGCTATCGCGATAGCCCTTAAAAACATTATTGGTTAAGTTAAACGCTCATTGTTGAAGGGCTTACATTTTCAAAAAGAGAATCAAACTCAATATAATCAATATGTGGCCTAAGGAACGAACGGGGACTGCAATTAATTAGTTTGCGCCCCTCTTTTCCAATAATGGTACTGGCATTCAAAATATTCCAGATCTGTACACTAGTAAAACTATCTTCAAGCTGTGGATGAGATTCTTTGTAAAATCTCGGCGATTCATGCGAATATCGCAAGTCGCATCCTAAAAGATAGATTTCTGAAGCACCTAAATAATATGCAAGTTGAATTGCTAACATCGTGGTTGTGCACCCAAAAAAATATCCTGCAGACAAGTTTTCAGAAAAACCATCTCTCTTTAGTGCATTAACATAGTAGGTCTTATTTGAAATATCTTTATCATCAAACTCTTCAAGTTCTTTTCTTAATATACGTATGGTTGAATGTGAGAGAAGATTCGTTCCAAATGGTTTCTTTTCTGGGTGCTGCAAAAATCTTGTGTCTGAAATGACATAATATTTAGAGGAGAAATCATATTTTTTCTCTAGCAACGTTGAAGCATTCATTCCAATCACAATTTCATTTTTGAGGAAGTTAAGATCGTGAGTGTTAATTGAAGGGCCATTAGCTAGGATAAATACTCGTTTACCAATTTCAGTGTTTTTAATATTTCGTATGCTATTGAAGATATTCATATGCTTCATCGAAAATCTCAGCCATTTTAATAGGAGTTAAATGAGTTTTGAAGTATTCAAAACTTTCATATTGTCTTCTAACTGTTTCATCAACATCGTCGGCTAACCTATTTAAAATACCAGCTATAGAAGAGCCATCGGCATATAAAAATGGTGGTAACACACCGGACGAGAAATTTGAAAATACTCTTTTTGAAAAATAGTCAGCTTTGTTTATTGAAATATTACCTGCGGCTAAACTTTCGATAGAGACTTGATGAAACCCACCTGTTGCAATTTCGTCGATAGAAACATGGCAAGTCCTTCGAGCACTCATCAATACTTTTGGTGAAACTGGATTCTCCGGCATAACTATTTCTATCTTACCTAACGCAACTAAAGCATTTACTGCCAAATCTAGCTCTTCAGTATGCTTATTATTCCATCTTCCGGGTCTCTTATGAGTAGGGCTGAACATCACTCGCAACTTCTCGCCTTGCTGCCTCGGTTCTACACTTGGTATATCTAAGAAAATATTAGGTACAACAATATGGTCAACATGGATTCTAGGTTGAAATTGACCAACCACTAATTTCAATACAAAAGGAAGGGGTATTGATTGGTGACGTGGAATATATAATGGTCCTTCACGTAATGGTGAATGGACCTGATAAACATATTTTGCACGTTGATTTGTTTCTAAAAGTCTTTTCGCCCATTCAGGAGGAATATCATTATGAATATGAATAATATCAGCCGCTATAATTGCTCTATCAATAATGGGCCTAGTGAAGTCATTCTCTATTATAAAATCTTCAATAAACATCCCTTGTAATGCAGATGGATAATCTTTTAAAGCTATAGCTATAGATGAATGTCCTACAAGACGTTGCGCGTAAGCAATTTTCGAGGGTGCGGCGACTAACGGGGTCTGCGATATATGAACAATTTTATATTTCTTTGACATCGAAGATCATTCCATCTGTTAAAAACATTTCGATTAGGTTGTGAGCTGAAGCCCCACTCTCAATATCTTCACACAACGATTTATAGCGCATATAAGCAGATTCTTTCATTGCTATTCCAATAACATTATTTGATAAATTAGAATAAAAATCCAACATGGTTGTAAAACGCTTGTTTTCGCTTTTATTTATTTTTAATATCCCATCGTAATTATAATAATCAAAATTTATGAAGTCATCCTTGTTAAAAGC
>NZ_JAFMOZ010000089.1:0-27023 GCF_019049615.1 Rahnella sp. BCC 1045
GGTCATATGATGTTGATTTTACCATTTACATTAAATCATCTTATATCAAGAAAAAGTTTGATGATAATACTTTATCATTAGGCGGACTGGATTCAGGAATTAAAAATTTAAAAGATATTGTACTAAAAACGGCCAGAGAACATTTTCTAAACAAAGAGTTTCTTAAAAAAACGAAAATTGTTGACGAATGGAAAGAGCAAAATATATACCCGTATAATTCAGAGGCAAAGATAGGAACTATAGAGGAGGTAGAGCAGAAAGTTTTTGATATCTTAGCTGTCAACGTTGAAAGTTACTTAACTTCCTTCAGTAAATCAAATAATAGCGTTAAGAGATTCACTTTTAAATTACTCTCACAAGCTCTTAAGGATAACCCTCATTCTGTAAGGAAGATTTTAGAAGAAGTACTTGTGTTAAGCTGCGATGACCAGAATTCCTTGGCCGAATTGTTAGAGAGAACAACGTTTTCTAATATTATTAAAGCATCACAAGTAGTATCTCATCGTCTAAATTTTTTGACAGGATTAGAACAACTACTTCATGATGATCTTACTAAGAAAAAATTACTTGAAAGAGATCAGTTACATAAGCTTTTAGAAAATGAAGCTTGGCTTTTCAGAGAGGATTTTCATTTAGCTAGAAGTGAAAATACGCTGAATGAGGTTTTGAACTATCATATAAAATTACTAGGTGATGATGATTTTTCTTCCACCGCCGCACCAGTGCTTCGAGAGGATGGAAGAAAAGGAAGAGTCGATTTGCTACTAAGCAAAGCAAGACAGCCAAGGGAAGGAGAGTTAGAACATTTAGTTATAGAATTAAAAAGGCCATCTCAAAAAATTGATATGTCAGTAGTTAATCAAGTTGAAAGTTATGCATACGCTATTAGTAATGATAATCGTTTCGATAAGAATAACACTAAATGGATAGTGATCGCTGTTTCAAATGAACTTGATAATTTCACTCAAGATAAAATTTCTCAGGATGACCGTCCCTACGGAATGCTTTATACGAGAAATAATGTATCAATTTGGATTTATACGTGGGGAGAATTGATTAATCAGGCTCGATCTCGATTGATGTTCTTTAGCAAGTTATTAGATATTGATATTAATCGTGAGACAGCGACAAAGTACTTGTCTTCAACATATGAGAAATTCATACCGAGTAATGAGGAAAATGCTGATACCTAATTTGTGATTTATTTCAAGGTAATTTGACAGATTGCGTGCTTAGGTTGGGGAAACTATGTGGCATTTAATCACTTGCGAAATTTCTCTTGCAAGGTATAAGCCCACCAGCGATCTCTGCAACTTCTTGCAAACCACTAAATTTATCTGGAATCATCACTTCAGTTTTGTTCTTATCTACTTGGTTTAGCCACGCTCTTTACGCTATAGTCGCCTCGCAGCGGCAAAATCCGCAGCCGGGCGTGAGAACCCGTCTACTCTACTAGTGACAGCATAAGTTTTGCGTCACCGCTTTTGCCTACCCGTTATACATACTTCTGATGGTATTTATGACGTTCTATGGTGGCTCAGGCGGGGCTGACTTCGGTCAGGCCGGTAGCTAGTGGAGCCGGTATTCTCACCCCCGTCTGGGCTACCACCCAAGAGCGTGAGAACTCCAGTGGTAGCTTTACAACTAATCCACTGGAAATTGAATAATGAAAACTTCACATAACCCCACCTTTTTACCTTTCCCACATTCCCCTGTGATCCTGACATCAGGAGCACAAGCCCATGAATAATCACGACTGGCATCAGGCAGATATTATTGCGGCGTTACGTAAGAAGGGCACGACATTGGCGGCGGTATCACGTGCGGCAGGGTTAAGTTCTTCGACGCTATCGAACGCGCTCTCGCGTCCGTGGCCGAAAGGGGAAATACTGATTGGTCAGGCGATTGGCGTTCATCCTGCGGTGATCTGGCCGAGCCGTTATTACGACCCGAAAACACATCAGTTATTAGAACGCCGTACACGAAGTCATTAGTTACTAATTACTGAGCGGGCGGGGTATGAGTAATTATGATCATCCCGCCCGCTCGTTTAAGCCAACAGCAATTACTTATTCTTCACCTGCAAGCCGCGTGGCAGATTATTGTTATCCACCTGCGGTAAACCGGTAGAAGCAGATGAGGTCAGTAAACCTGTCTCTACGTAGTTTTGCAGCTTCTCACGGGTATCGGTGATATCCAGATTACGCATGGTCAGCTGACCAATACGGTCATCAGGAGAGAATACAGAATCACCTTTCTCCATGGTCAGACGTTCTGGTTTGTACGTCAGATTCTCAGACACGGTATTCATGATGGTGTAGTCGTTGCCGCGACGCAGTTCCAAAGTGACTTCACCGGTGATTTCGCTGGCGACCCAACGCTGAGCGGAGTCACGCAACATCAGAGCTTGTGGATCGAACCAGCGGCCCTGATACAGCAGGCGACCCAGCACACGGCCATTCGCATGGTATTGCTCGATGGTGTCTTCGTTATGGATACCGGTCAGCAGACGCTCGTAAGCGATGTGCAACAGTGCCATCCCGGGAGCTTCGTAAATGCCACGGCTCTTGGCTTCGATAATACGGTTTTCAATCTGATCGCTCATACCCAAACCGTGACGACCGCCGATGCGGTTGGCTTCCATCATCAGCTCAACGCTGTCGTCAAAGGTCACGCCATTCAGTGCAACCGGATAACCCCGTTCAAAACGGACAACCACTTCTTCCGCTTTGACGACCACATTCTCGTCCCAGAATTTTACGCCCATAATCGGGTTAACGATTTTGACGCCGGAATCCAGGAATTCCAGATCTTTGGCTTCGTGCGTCGCGCCCAGCATATTGGAGTCAGTGGAGTAAGCTTTTTCGGTCGACATTTTGTAGTCAAAACCGGACTGAATCATAAATTCAGACATCTCATGACGACCACCCAGTTCATCGATAAAGTCGGTGTCCAGCCACGGTTTATAAATTTTCAGTTCAGCATTGGTCAGCAGGCCGTAACGATAGAAACGTTCAATATCGTTACCTTTATAGGTGCTGCCGTCGCCCCAGATATTCACGCCGTCTTCTTTCATTGCGGCAACCAGCATGGTGCCGGTCACAGCACGGCCCAGCGGCGTGGTGTTGAAATAAGTCACACCGGCAGTGGTATTGTGGAATGCGCCACACTGAATGGCGGCAATGCCTTCGGCAACCAGCTGTTTACGGCAATCAATCAGGCGAGCTTTCTCGGCACCGTACTCCATCGCTTTACGCGGAATGGCATCGTAATCCTCTTCATCAGGCTGGCCCAGGTTGGCCGTGTAGGCATAAGGAACCGCTCCTTTCTTTTGCATCCAAAGCAGCGCGGCACTGGTGTCCAGACCGCCGGAGAATGCAATACCCACACGCTGATTGATAGGAAGGTGCTTAAGAATAGTTGTCATCGATAAAATCCTGTATGAATTAGGTCAGTCTGGTAAAGGTCTCAATGCCTATATTAATATCGCAAAACTGGCGTCGGGTAAAAGAAATTTTGCATATTTATGCGCATTTAATTGCATGACTATTTAGTAATCACGCGTGGGAAGCGTTGTTTCATTCAAAATCTCTTAAAATGTTGATGCGATATTTTTACGGGTTTTGTCTTGCAGCTATGAGGTTAAAATCTAAAGCGGGAAGCCACCAAAGTAAACCAGCGTTTAGACGTGGGTTTTACTCTGATGACACATCCATCACCTATGCCAAGTGTCTTCAAACTATTAATTTTGAAAACTATTTACTGGTGCCAGAATTCATATTCATCGGTTGAAATCAGCTTAACGAAAGGGCCGTTTAGCGTCCGGTTGTGGTGAGCAATAATTGCCGGGGCGGGCAAAATGGGCGTATCCATTGTGGTATGCGCATCTGAAATCAGAACAGGGCGAAATCCCAGATCGGCTGCCGCACGGCAAGTTGTATCAATACAAAATTCGGTTTTCATCCCCGCTATAACCAGCTCATCAATTGATTTTTGATGCAGCCAGTCTCCCAACCCGGTTCCCGAAAAGCAGCTCGGACGGGTTTTATCGAAAATTTTATCCTGTGAGTTATCAATTTTGAGCTCCGGCACTAATTGTGTCAGTGGTGTGCCCGGCGCAAAGGGGGAATCTGCGGGCCCGGTATGGCGGGCAGCAAAAATGGGTATTTGTGAGTGGCGGGCTTTTTCAATCAGGCAATTGATATTGGCGAGCACCCGCAGGCCATCGTGGGGTTTATCCGGGCCGTTAAACAGGCCGACCTGCATATCAATAATTAATAATGCACGTTTTTTTATCAGGGGATCAGACAAGATATTTCTCCTTAAAGTGCCGTTTTGGCCAGGAGAAAAAATGATAACCCGGCCATTGCGAGCGGGTTGTGTTGGATTCAGTTTTTCTAACGCACAGCATCCAGACAACCCGTTAACAGGGTTGTGGTCGTTGTTGTCCGGGTAACGCGCAGGAATTTTTTCATCACCTGACAATATAAAAGCGCCTGTTGTGCGTCAATTTTTTTTGCCTGAAGCAAGATTGGCTCTGGCTGATGATGCAACTTTTATTCAAGCTGCAAATTCAGAGTGTCACTCCAATTGCGCTTAGATGGGTTCTCCCACTGTTAAAAATGCCCTCTTAATAATGCTCTATAAAAGCCTTCCCTGGCCGTTTTGATTGATTGGAACTTAAGTTAAGGCTTAGCCTGCCCCAGAGTGAGTAATGCATACCTGTTTATTAACTGAGAAAACTGATTATCCAGTTGAATCGTCAGTGCTGGCGGAACCTCAGTATTTTGTTGTTTTATTTCGGCCAGTTTTCTCAAGGATTCTTCAACGGGTGGAGAATTGTTAAGTGTCTGCTGGAGGGTAAATACCGATGATTTCAGCTGGGAGACGGTCATATATTTTCCGCGTTGCTCATCCAGTCCGTTGAGTTTGTCTGCCAGTTGCTGCAGTTGCGCATTCGCATCACGCCAGCCATTGAGATCATTCATTGGAATAGCATTGGCATTAAGCTGTTGCGTCCAGTTTTTTGCCAGGCGGTCAGTTTCCGGGTTATCTGGCCATAAGGTTTTTGCCTGCTTCACCAACTGTATACCTGTGTCTTGCGCCCAACGTGGCGAAAGCGACGCGAGGCGAGACATCTGTTGTTGCGTTGCGGCAATAAACTTTGGGGCATCACGTTGTAGTATGTCTGCCTGCTGCACTTTCAACGTTTCAAGTGCGTGTGCATTTAACGGTTTAGGTAATACCGTAAGTTGCGCCATGAGTGGTTGACCCGCGTCAGCGTGATGGAACGCTGTGGTGCCCGTGAAGATCCCTGCGCCAGCCAGCAGCGTTGCCCCAATACCGGCCACAAATCCTTTCCACTGAATTGAGCGTTTTGCTGGCACCGGGGAACTCATCATAATTTGTGACTCTTCCGGTTCTGCTTGTGCGACATAAATCCACTGTTCACGCGGCTGGGCAGGTAACTCTTTTTCGGCTTTTTCTATCGCTGCTGAAGAAAGCACGATAGTTGAGTCATTTGTGGCATACATATTCTCGAGCCTGACGGCTGCGCCGTGCATAAAACTGCTCAATGTTTCCAGCTGGCTAACGTGCTTAAGTTCTATACGCTGCAACGTATCGCACAGTGCGACGATCAACTTCTCCGCCTGATAAATTTGCGGTAAATCGCGATATTCCAGTGTCATGCTTCGCAATGACTGGTGCAGACGCTGGCTCAGGCCGGACAGTATCTCCACACGGGCATGTGCAGGCTGCGGCCATAAACTGGACCATTGCCGGGAAACCAATGCTTCGAGAATAGCCAGCCCTTCATTCAGTCCGGCCAGGCCGGTAAGTTGCAATCTGGCTTGCGTATACCATGAAGCAGTTTGCAGCTCTATTCCGTTTTGTTGAAACAGGTGCAGGCACAGTTGTTCAACTTTCTGCCAGTTCACGTCCGGACGGGCAGGATGAGTCAGCTTGCTCAGTTCTTCGCGTAAAATGGCATAATCAGCCAGCGCGCGAGGGTCGCCACCGGTGCGCAGCTGGCGTTCAATAGACATGGGCGTTTTCCTTAACTGATGTAATTCTGCTGTCTTATTTGATGTATTTGCACTGGCCTTCCGCGATATTCCCGAAGGCCAGTGGATTTAAGTGTTCAGATGATGGAGTTAAAGGTCACGACAATAAGCCTTCAATCATGTTGAAAAATACGTCCTCACTGAACACTCCTCCAGATTGTGTAGACCAACCCGCCGGACGCCATGTCCAGTGATTTTGCTCTGTAGACCGCATAAACAAACGACAAAGGGAGGTAGGAATCCCCTCACCGCAGAGACTGGCTTCCACACATCCCGTTACGCCCTGGCCATATAAAAAAACAGGCGTGAATTTCACCATTCTGTTTTCATATTGAAGCTGAATCCCGGGAATGCTGAAGGTCTTCCCGCCTATAAGCAATTCAACCAATGAAACGGAAGTGCTTTGAGTCTGAATACCCGTGCCTGTCAACCATGTCTCCATCTTCTCCTGAAGCTGACTCATCTGTTGTTGAAACTCTGCGATGTCAGCCTGAGCTCTATTTTCAAATACGTTACGGCCCGGCTGTTTGTCCTGTAGTTTTTTTAAAAAACGTTCTTTCGCTGACATATTTCCTCTGTCATTGATGATTAGAGGTGATATTCAGAATCAAATCTGGCTATCACACATAATTCTGCTGTTTCATATGCCGCATAAGTACCCGACCTTCCGGCATAAATTCTGTACCAAATCGAATTAAACCGAACTCTTTAAGCTCTGCGTCAATGGCATATTCCAACTGACCTGGCCGGGATTGGGGCAATAATATGACGTTAATTCTCTTTACCCGAGGTTCGTATTTCAGCAGTGTTTCTGACAGAACGTTCATCAGGGAATGTGCTGTGCCGGGCATTCCCTGCAAAATCTTACTCATGTCCGGTAAGCCGTAGTCGGGTAAATGACTGAGCGTGCCTGCGCGGCAGTTAAGGATGCGCTGCATATTGTCGAGAACCGAGAGAATCACCTGATTCTTTTCGCTCACATGGTGAAGATCGAGGCCGCCGGCGAAATTGCCCAGCAGCATTTCGTAAAGAGAAGGTTGAGACATAGTTAGTCATCCTTGAGAGGGAGAAGCGTGAGTCCATGATTGTTCAGCTCAATATCACGAGCTTTATCCGGATCAAGATCTTCACGGCTCAGCACCACGCGCCAGGTATTGTTAGCAATATCGGGTGCCAGGAAAAGTCCGGCGATGGCGACGAACTCAGTTTTTTCATCCATTGGAACATCAATCGTAACGGCAGCGCCGGGACGAATTCGGATATCTTTTTCAGAGATCAGATCGGCTTTGATTGCCTGGCTGTCTTCAGCGAACAGAGAAGGATAATCCGTGCCGTCGAAGACTTTTCTGTCCTTTAACTGATAAATACGCACCACAGTTGCCAGCGGAGCACCGCTGTCATTGTTGTTGATGGCATCCCGTGCCCTGATATCCAGGTGCAGAGTTTTTATCTGTTTGTAGAAAATAGATTTGGTCATGGACACAGTGCCATCGCTGATTTTTTGTGTCAGCCCGCACCCGCTCAGCATTGAAATTGTTGCAAGTGTCAGTAACGCTAAGCGGGTTTTACCAGCGGTAATCGCCATGTTCATCGGTCTCCCTTCGGTGAATATTTTCCTGAATGCGCTGATAGCGGCCAAGATTAATTGTGATCATTTCGGTTTTGATTTGCAGCGCTGAACGAGTTCGCAGCGAACGCATCACTGCGGTTCTGCCAAGCAAAATGCCAGAACTTTTGGGCTGGCAAGAAAGCCGGGCATCAGGTAATAAAGTTCGCAAAACGGACAACTGTAAACGTACATGTAACCGTGATCCCAGATACACCTGCAATAAAGCCAGTAAGTCGGTATGCAATTGCCCGCCAGGCAACCACTCTCTTGATTCATCGGGGTTATCAGTTTTCAGTTGTAGTAATACCTGACTGTTAACATCTGTCGCATGATTGCCCATCACCGGACTGTTGCTCATATTTACCGGTTGACGCGCGCACATAGTCAGCGGTTTATGCAGGGGAATACGGCAGTGGTCATGGGGTATGACTTTGGCCTCTGTATCCGGTGCCAGCAACTGCACCAGCGCGATAATGCCTTCGCTGGTTCGGGTGGGCAGCCTCATCATGCTGGTCAGCGCCAGAAAACGTGAGACGGGTGTAGCAATGTTATGCGCACAACCCTCAATACCCAGGCCACAAAGGCTGAGCAGGTATTTCGACGTTTTGTCCGTACCGCCAGTGGTGAAACTCGCCGGGTAAGAATACTTTCGCCAAATGCGGTAGTACTGGGTGATCAGACGGTGGTTAAAAATATCTAAAAAATCGCTGACGGCCTCATACCCTTCGCGGCGCTGAGTTATATCGTCGATATACGATGTCGGAAGCGGCGATTCCACACCATACAGCCCCATAAATGTGGTCCGGATAGTGGGGGGAAGATGCGGTTGATCGGGTATTTCGACCCGTTTGAATTCACTGGCGGGAAATCCCATTCCCGGATGCGGACGAAAACGGATCGGATCATGCCGGACCTGCCAGTGGCTGCCCAATGCGGGTGCTTCTGGCTGACTTTGCTCAATCAACTGGCAGAAGCGATAAAATTGAGTGTAAGGGAGCGAATCTTTCAGTTGTTCGATCAGCCTGGCAGGCGCTGATTGTGGTTCTCTTTCCATCGGATACATTTCCCGGCAGGCTGGACAATGAGGGTTAACTGATTGAATAAATGAATATCAGCATAAAGAGCGAAGAAACGGTTGAGCATTTCGCCGAACAGATGGATATCGCCATCGCCGGTAAAACCATTTCCGTCCAATGTGATTTCGATATCGATACCGCGCAGCAGAAAACCTTTTTCAAAACGTTGGATCTGGTGATGCTGCACATGCTGGATGCCATCCAGGCGGCGGTTATTCATTTCGTCGCCTTGCCAGTTATACAGTTCAAGTGTCCCTCGCAATACTTCCGCGCTGCTCATCAGATTGAGATAACTGGAACCGAGGTGACTCAGTACACGCCACTGGAAATGATCTTCGGCGGGCGGGTACGAGGGCAGTGTTGGCTTGCAGAGATTGCGCACTTTTAAGGGAGTCTGGAGCACCATTTCACACCGGTCGAGCAGGGTGCTTTGCAATGCTTTACGGGGTAACTGACCGTTGGTGCCCGTAATTTTGAGCGAAACCGCCTCACGTGCAAAGAGTCTGTCAGCTTCCCATTGCTGCCCGCCCAAAATCAGCCAAGTATCGTGCAATCCTGTTACGCCACGCTTCACGCGGGTATGAAAAAAGCGCTCGGGTGCATGGCGTCTTTGCATGCCGCCGCGGTGACGGAAACTGGTAAACGGGACATAAGTCGCGTCTGCCGTACGTTGCGATCCGATTACTGAGTCTACGGAATAGATTTCGGTGTGGCCGTCCTGCAAACGGCGCGGGCGAAGCAGATACTCATTTTCCAACCCGTTTACAATCAGCGGATCAGCTTCCAGCGTGAACAGGTTTACGACCGGTACGCAGTGCAGCTGAAGGGCATCGTCAGTCACCGGTAAATCGCTTTGCCACTGATTGTTCAACACAACTTCGACATCAAAATAAGGGATGCCGGCAGGCAACGTTATGTCTTCCAGCCCGTTAAGGTGTACAAACATAAACTTTTCGCGGAAGGTGAAATATTCCAGCAGTAACTGATAGCCGCTGAATGCACTATCACCTTTTGGCCACAGCAGATCCTCGTCGGCAAAACCGCCGGGAGCGAACCAGCCATCCAGTTTTATCCGGTCATCCTGATTGGGGAGGCGCAGATAAAGTGCCGCCTGGGAGCGGGTGAGCGCCAGATGCAGCGCACTGCTGACCGGCGCATCACTTGCCAGATAAAAACACAGGTGTCGCAAATCGACCTGTGACCAGTCGGCCTGTGAACTGCACGTCAGACGCAGACGGAGTACAGAACGCCCATCAGGTTCCGTTGCCATCGTTACTTTAGAAACAACCAGCGGATTAAGTACGACGTCGCGTGTCGTTCGATACTGACAGACAGTGTTTTTGGGCCCGACAGGGCGGGAGTAAACCTCCATGCCGACGGGAACAATCTCGTCCATTTTCATTGCGGGGACATCAGGCGTAAGTGCCACGATAGAAAGTGAGGGAATGGTGCGCAGATAGTGCGGCCACAACATGCTCACCAGTCCTTCGGTAAACTCCGGCAAGTCGTCATCAATTTTTTCGCGTAGTCTGCCCATCGAAAAGGCAAAACCTTCGAAGAGACGTTCTACGTAAGGATCAGGGATTCCGGGTTTATCGAGATCGAGCATCGCCGCCCGGTCAGGATGAGTTTGTGCAAACTCTTTAGCTGCATCACGCAAATAGCGCATTTCAGCATCGTAATAACGCAGGGTTTGATCTTTCATTTTATTCCAGAATAAATTGATTTCTGTTGCGACTGATAAGTAAATGGCCAAAGTCGCATCGGATTACTGAATGATTAAATAGGCTAATGGTCTTATAAAAAAATTATGTGTGGAAGTGGGTTTTATTTTAACTTGAATAAATGAAATCTTTTCAAATTATCATTAATTCATTGAGTAAATTACCTGTCGTGCAATTCGCTGTTTATCTATTTTCTGAATTGCTTATTGCTCCTTGAGTGAAATGGGTCATTGGTGTTTCTATTACCTATGTCAGGAGATTATTTTATGATATGGACCGCACAATGATGTCTTTTTATTCCGAAATATTTCTCCAGTTAGTCAATTAATGAGTGATTTATTTTTATTTATTCATCATCTGCTATTATTTTTGGGGCGATAATTAAGTTCTCGATATTTATATATGCTCGCTATTGTTTTACCCAATATTGAAGAGGTCATACCCGCTGAAGGCAGGAATGGCGTTCTGGCTGAGTCCTTCACGCGGCAGCCATGCAATCTGCCAGTAACCGCTTTTCGGGCAGGGTTCACCGGTTTTACACAGCAAATGTACGGCAGCGGTTTTATTAAAATCCGGCGAGCGGCCTGCCGGTTTCAGGGTTGAGCTGTTTATCTTTAGCCAGTTGCTCAATCAGGGCTTCGCCGGGTTTAGTGGGCGGTACATTGGCTTCACGGGCTTCGACCCATTTCAGCTTACCGTCCCAGGCGGGCAGCGGGGCAGGTGGCAACGGGACGATATCGTTGATTTCAGGGACTTTGGGGTGAGCGTAGGAGTAACGACTCAGGGTAAGTGTCCGCGTCTGTGCATGACCGCTGCAGCCTGCCAGCAACAGCGATAACAGACCTGTTATTATTTTCATGCTTCTTCTCCCTGTGTAATCTGTATACATACGATAGTGACTCACCAACTTCCGTAGGGATATTTTTTGTCTTTTATAAATGACTTCATACCCTCACTATACTCATACCCATCAGGAAAATTTGTTTCGCCTTTACACATATCAACATCTTTACCAGAAACGGTGGTTATTTTTGTACTGCTTTGCAATAAGTTAGGTCTGCCATTGTTCTGCAACCACACCCGAACTTTCCCTTCTGGTGCCAGACCAATCACCATATAACGAAAATAATAAGTTTCTTTCGCGTTATACCAGTCTGGCTCTGAACTGCTCATTTTATTCTGTGTGTCAGGCGAGAAGAATAATGTTGTTTCATAGACCTTTTTATCGATAATTGAATCCCAGCAAAATTTAATCATTTGCGGTGGTGCTTTTGCTTTGTTGAATGGTGAAAAACCCAGGCCATTATGTGAGTCCCATTTGCCCACGCTATCACCTTGCGGCTGATCGATGGTCTGGAAAACATAGCCATAGCCATCAGAATCCAGCAGTTTCACCAGTGTGACCTGGGCAGGCAGGGCTTTGGGGGTTGAAAATGTGAAATACCATTCATCCCAGGGGGCTTTAAAACTCCCTTTCTGCGTCTGTGCATGGCTGCTGCAGCCTGCCAGCAGCAACAGCGATAACAGACCTGTTATTATTTTCATGCTTCTTCTTCCTGCGTATTCTGTATACATACGATAATGACTCACCAACTTCCGTAGGGATATTTTTTGTCTTTTATAAATGATTTCATACCCTCACTATACTCATACCCATCAGGAAAATTTGTTTCGCCTTTACACATATCCAAATCTTTACCTGAAACGGTGGTTATTTTTGTATTGCTCTGCAATAAATTAGGTCTGCCATTATTCTGCAACCACACCCGAACTTTCCCTTCTGGTGCCAGACCAATTACCATATAACGGAAATAATAAATTTCTTTCGCGTTATACCAGTCCGGCTCTGTACTGATCATTTTATTCTGTGTGTCAGGTGAGAAGAATAATGTTGTTTCATAGACCTTCTTATCGATAATTGAATCCCAGCAAAATTTTATCATTTGCGGTGGCGCTTTTGCCTTATTAAACGGAGAGAAACCCTTCCCAATGTATTTGCTCCAGGCTCCTACGCTTTTCCCCTGCGGCTGATCTATGGTCTGGAAAACATAGCCATAGCCATCAGTATCCAGCAGTTTCACCAGGGTGACCTGCGCAGGCAGGGCCTTGGGGGTTGAAAATGTGAAATACCATTCATCCCAGGGGGCTTTAAAACTCTCTTTCTGCGTCTGCGCATGGCTGCTGCAACCTGCCAGCAGCAACAGCGATAACAGACCTGTTAATATTTTCATGCTTCTTCTCCCTGCATAATCTGTATACATTCGATAATGACTTACCAGCTTCCGTAGGGATATTTTTTGTCTTTTATAAATGACTTCATACCCTCACTATACTCATATCCATCAGGAAAATTTGTTTCGCCTTTACACATGTCCAAATCTTTACCTGAAACGGTGGTTATTTTTGTACTATTTTGTAATAAATCAGGGGCACCATTATTCTGTAACCACACACGAACCCTGCCTTCAGGAGCCAGTCCGATAACGAGATATTTAAAATAATATGGAGTGCTGGGTTTGTTTACTTTGCGTGCGGAACTCACCATTTTTTGCTGTGTGTCAGATAAGAAAAATAAGGTTGTTTCATAAACCTTCTTGTCGATAATTGAATCCCAGCAAAATTTAATCATTTGAGGGGGAGCTTTAGCCTGATTAAATGATGATATTCCCTCGCCATTGTATGGCCCCCATGATCCCACGCTATCACCTTGTGGCTGGTCTATGGTTTGGAAAACATAACCATAGCCATCAGTATCCAGTAATTTCACCAGGGTGACCTGCGCAGGGAGGGCTTTGGGGGTTGAAAATGTGAAATACCATTTATCCCAGGGGGCTTTAAAACTCTCTTTCTGCGTTTGCGCATGGCTGCTGCAGCCTGCCAGCAGCAACAGCGATAACAGACCTGTTAATATTTTCATGCTTCTTCTCCCTGCATATTCCATACGGCACGAACCCACCCCGGATTGGGGCGATTGACAAAGCCAAACAGCTCAGTGGTTTTTGCCGCGCCATATATGACTTTTACGTTGTTTCCGTCGAGCCAGACATCTTTAAATGCCACCGCATTCCAGTTGGCTGAACAATGTAGGTATTTACCAATCAGTTTCATTTCTTCCGGGGAAAAAGGAGCCGGTGTTCCTCCTGCGGCAGCCGCCTTCCCCTGGCAAATGGCTTTTTGAGAAAGCGGCTCCAGTTCTGGTGGCAATATAAAATTCTTATCCTTGGGGAGGATTTCTTTTAAAGAGAGTCCTGAACTCTGTGCGGCATCCAGCATTACCCTTAAGGTGATTTTTGACCAGTCGTTCGTGACACCCCGTTCCAGAGTGACCGCTGCACCAACACGCTTTTCAGTAATGCCGGCCCGTTTCTTATCCGGATTAACCAGGTAGTCATACCATGTTTCGACCTTTACCACTCCCGAAGGAATAACAGAGCCCAGATTTGATAATTTCTGTAAATCCGGAACTTCAGCTTCGCAATGACGGTAAATATCCGTCATCTCAGCAGGAGTATTTTCACTGACGGTTTCAAATTCAGGTTTGGTGAGAAACAGATATTCTTTTTCTTGCGGGTTATAGCCACCGCCAATATCGGAATGCACGCCGGGCAGGGGAAGCTCAGGCCAGGATTCTTTAACACTGTTAAGACTAAAGTTATAACGGCATTCGTTCATTGCCGTAATCTGAAACACGTTTTGTGCAATATCCTTCGGCAGTGCCAGCTCAATACCGGGGTTTACTCCACCGTGGATGTCCAGCATGTTTTTTACACCGCCAACTGCACACACAGTATCGAATAGCCCAAGGAAACGTACTTCTCCGGCGGGTTTCCCATGCTGATTTCGGCCATCAAGCCCTTTCGTTATTGCTTCCTGAATGGCCTGATCGCCGTTTCTGACGCGGTTTGCGAAGTGACGGGCAGCAGCAGCACCGCGGCTAAAACCGAATATATCAAACTGAATTTTTTCTATAGCGCATGAAATGCCATCTCCCTTATTAATCAACAGGTCTATTTGTTCAGCAATTTGAGAAATGCCTTCATCTGTTTTATCTACTACCCCTTCAAACCATACACCGAGCCCCATTCCAATGAGGTTGTCATCGTTGTCTTTCGATGTACCGATACCTTGAATATAAATTCTGCGTTGGTATAAAAATTTATTATTGGTTATTTGATTGTCGAAAGTGTAAAGCGTATGTAACCAATGAATATTCGAATAATACCCAAGATAACTCCCTGCACCATTACCGCTTTTACCCAGTTTTTGGGCACAGGATGCCGCGTCTTCAGTATTCATTCCCACATCCAGATGGGTGCAGGTCTCGAGGAGGCGCTTGTCTATATTGAAAACATTATTACCAGTGCCATCAAAAAACATGCCGATGGTGAGCGTGATGCCGGGTACTTCTTTACGCTTACAAATCACGATTTTTTCTGAAACTTTTACGTCAGAGGTATGCTGACCATCACTGACTTCCCATGTATTACGTTGTGCCATTCTGCAATTTCCTTGAATTTAATATCGTCCTATTTAGTGCCCAGAATTTCTATATTCATCCTGTCCGGAGCCGCGGTATAGACTGGCGCTGTCTTACCGTTTTTATCAGAAACGCCTGTATAAATTGTTCCTTCTGCCGTTGTTATGCGGTATTCAGTGAGTGGAATAGCTTTTCCTTCTTCATCCTGCAACACATAAACTGCACCGTAGCCTTCCGGCAACGTCACCGGAGGAGTATTCAGACTCGCCGGCCCCATCTTTTGCCAGTTGGCCGACTTAAATAAGATGTTTTGCGGATCGGCAATCTCGATATTCCCGCCGCTGAGTTTGATGTAGCCGCCGCCGCAGGTCAGGAGCAGCTCTTCCGAGGCGGCGACCGTGATTTTTCCTTCCGCGCTGGTGACGGTGATGTCGTTTTTCGCCAGTGCGGACAGTTCGTCGTCCTGCGCCTGAATATCCACTTTCCCTTTACCGGCAATGAGTTTCATCCCGGCTTTTTGTGCCAGCAGGCTGACGCTTTCGCCCGCCGCGGCGATGAAGGATTTGCCGCTGCTGATATCGGTATTGCTGCCCGACATCATCCCGACGCTTTCGCTGCCTGACGCCACGCGTACGGCTTTCGGGCTGACGATGCCGATGCCCTGCGGCGCGGACATCAGAATGCCCGCCGCTTTCAGTTTTGCCAGCGAGGCGTTCAGCGCTTTCTGGCTGCCGGTATCGCCCGGCGTCGCTTTGGCAATCTGCGCCGCTTTCGCCAGCGTGCGTGCCAGCGTCAGCGCCTGTTCAAGCTGCGCAATAGCGTCATCCATTTCCAGCTGTTTGCCGCTGGCGGCGGGCTGCGCATCGGCGCTGATGAAAATGCCTTTTCCGGCACGCAGTGCGCCCCATTGGTCGGTGCGCAGTTCGAAACCCTCACCGCGCTTTGCCTGCGTGGCATCCACGTTGTGGCCGAGGTTGAGCTGCGTTTTGCCGCCGTATTCGGTGCTGAGTTTGATATGTTCTTCACCGCGCCTGTCTTCCATCCGCAGTTTGTTATTTGCCGGTGTGCGGATGACGTTGCGGGTATTATTCGTTTCGGTCACGTGGTCGACGTGACGTGAATCGTGAAGGGCATGGGCAATGTATGGGCGGTCAGGATCGCCGTCGTGGAAGGCAATGGCGACTTCCGTGCCCTGAATCAGCGGGAAGTGAATGCCGTATTCGTCGCCGCCGTACGGCTTCGCGAAGCGCACCGGCATGCTTTCCTGACCCTGAGTTTTATCGTCCTGGTCGGCATCGAATTTCACGCGATATAAACCGGACGCATCCTGCCAGGCATAGATATCGTTCGGTTTTGCACTGGTTACGCGGGCCATCATCGTGCCGCTGACTTTCGGACGCGGCATGAGCGCGGGGCGCCAGCACAGCGTTTCGCTGAAGGGCACGGCGGCGAAGGTGACGCTCAGTGCCTCTTTGCGGCTGGCGGTAAATCCGGTGCGCAAAATCACCATCGGCTGCGATAACTGTTCGGGCAGCGTGGACGGAATGCGGCCGTCGGTCACCGTGAGCACCTGCGCCGTGTGCAGCGTGGCGTCGGTGCTGTTGCCGGTAATCAGCGTCTGTGCGGCCAGAAAACGTTCATGGTCGAGTTGCGCCATGAAGTTACCCGTTTCGGCGGCCGCGTTGGTCTTCGCACCGGACTCCAGATGGCGGGGTTTATAGTGATAGACGTCACCATAATGCATCCCTTCACCCTCGCCGTGCGTCATGTCGGCTTTGGCGGACTGATTGACCTTTTGCGCTTCGCGGAAGTTATAGTCTTTGGCGGTGACGCTGGCCTGCACGACGCTGTGCTGGATGCTCAGCCCCCAGACCGACTCCGCGCCGCTGTCGCTCATGCCTGACGGGCTGTTGAGCGGCAGTGTTTTCCCGAATTCATAGGCGCTTTGCTTATCGGCAAAGTGCACGACTTCAGTTTGTGTGTCCGGTTGCAGACTGAAGAAATAGAAAATTCCGACTTCCGAGAGCAGGCGTTCGATAAAGGCCAGGTCACTCTCCTGATACTGGTTTATCTGCTCACGTACCGGGTAAGTCTGCCTGAGATTAAATTCATATTCCCAGCCTTTGAGGCCATGTTCCTGAAGCACCTGTTGCACGACGTCCTGCACGGATTTATTGACGAAAAAGCGATGGGTGCGGAACTGGTTACCCAGCATTGCCAGGAAAGGCTCAAGGGTAATCTGAAATCGCGTCTGGTCGGCAGAGCCTGAAATACGCTGGAAATCCGTGATAACGCCGTGGACAACTTTTTGGGCGGTCAGGTTTTGCAGCAGTCCGGTGCCCATCGTCAGCGTGACCGGTTTACGCAACATTTGAGCGGCGTCGATATCGCGGTCGGTGCTGGTGAATGTGATGGAGTAGCGATATGTCCGGCTTATGCCCTCGTCACCGCGCAAGCTTTCAACGTCGAGCGGTGACGTACAGGAGGGAATATCAAGGCGGTAACGGTTCAGCGTTGTGGCGCTCAGGGCCGCCACCGCATTTTGAAGAATATCCATGATTCGGGCATGTCCTTATGTATGATTTAACCGCACAACACCGCAGCACGTGCCGGGTCGAGGGCGATAAGTCCGGCGAGTAAACTTTCCATTTCACCGTATAAACGAGGTTTATCTGTATCCGCGCGGCTGGCTTTCATGCGCAGCAGTTTCAGACGGCGGGCTTTCACTTCAAACAGCAGTTCGGGTTCCCATTGCGCGAGCGTCAGCAGGGCCCCGTTGCCATCCAGTTCACCGAGAAGATGCAGCGCCATATCGTTCTTGCCGTACTGTTCGGCGACGCGTGCCATCAACAGGCGGATTAGCCATTGATGACGTGGTGTTCGGGTGCCGGGGCGGTTTTGCAGCCAGTTCAGTGCCGCTTCGATCCCATCGCTGTCGGCCTGAGCCAGTGCTTCCGGCTCCAGTTGCAGAATGTCGTCATCACCTGCTGCATTGGCAGAAGCTGAAGGTTCGTTACTCCAGCTTTCAGACGAGGTCATCACCTGCTGGTGGATCCAGTTCAGCGTGACTTCATCGGCGAATGGAGTGCCGTCGCTGAAAGCCAGCCCTTCGAGGCCCGGTAGTCGGGTTAACAAGCCGTTCAGGTCCTGTTGAATAATGTCTGCCCAGCGTTCATAAGGCGCGCCGGCTTTCAGCAACGCCTGATGGGTATACCACTGTAAATCCAGCCAGAGATGGTTCACGCCCTGTGAGAAAAGGCTGTCGGCTTGTTCTAACAACTCCAGCCAGCTTTGTTGCAGATAAAGACGTTTGAGCAGCGCACGGTTTTCCGGTTTTGGCGGAGCGAGTCGGGTGCGCGAATCGGCAGCCAGCGGTGGCAATTCATGCAACGTATCCAGACGAATGCTTTTCATCAGGTGATGGCCTGAGAGCCAGCCGTCTGGCTGGTCGCGCAGATATTTCGCCAGAAGTTTGGCCTGTTCAAGTAAATCGCGTCCGGAAGAGACAGGTTTAAGCGTGGGTGAGTCTGCTGACGTGTTTCCCGCCGGATAGCTTGCCGAAGTGCTGTTTTGCGGGACAACGGCGTCAAAGCCACCGGACTGCGCGAGACGGTTTTCCAGTGCAGCGTATAGTGCACCCAACTGCGGTCTGGAAGACTCTTCCCAGGTGCTTAACCTCTGTTCGATGAGTGTCAGCGCGCCCACGATGCGGGAAAAATCAGCGCTGTTAACCTCCGGGAACAGTGACAAGCTATCCAGAACGCGCGATCCCGAAAGCCATTCAAGTGCCGTTTTTCGGCTGTTTGCGCGCTGCGGGTGCAGGGTTTCACCAAAACGGATAATCAGCCCGGCCAGCAGGGAGAGTGCGTCCGCCAGCCCGGTTTCGCCGTCGCGATGCAGGCGTGCCCAGATGTAGTAAGTGGCAACGCGCACATCTTTGCAGTGCGACGTGAGCAGTTTTTCGGCCAGTTCACAGGTCAGTGTGGTATCTGCGCCAGAGAGTTTATTGACCTCTTCACGCATCTGCTGGAAGTCATCATCGTAGCCGGGGTCTTCGCCAGCAGGCATTTCTGTGGTTACCGGCTGAAGCCAGTTTTCCCAAAGAGCGGTCTGTTGTTGTGCCTTCTCAAGCAGTGACTCCGGGTTTGCAGAGCAAGCGTTTTGCAATGTGATTAATGTGGCCATTACTGTTCCTCAGCGATTGCGTCGGGATCAAAAGGTTTTTCAGCCGGTGCCAGCGCTACCGCCTTTACCTGAAAAATTTGTGGAGGCAGTTTGAAGTTACGCAGTTTCAGCAAGGCCAGCGGGCCTTCTCCGGCTTCGGTGCGCAAGGTGTAATTTAATGGCCTGCCATCGGGTGCTTTCCAGGTAATGTTAAAACTACTGCTCACACCCTGATATGGCGTAACAGACGCTTTATCGAGCAGGCGGATTAACCCCCATGCACCCGGCAGGTCAGCAAACTGGCGTGTCCCTGCCTGCGTACTGATCCAGCTCAGACTGGCGCCCGGCGCTTCGGTATCATTTGGCCAGGTGAAGCGTTTCCATACGGGCAGTTGGTTGTAATAACTGAGCTTCTGGTTATCGATAACCAAATCCGTTTGCATGACATCTTTGGCTGTGCCGGGACGCAACTCAAAGTGCATACCCGCTTCACCGTTGGTGAACACCACATCAGACAGGGAGCTCAGCGTATCCATGGCATCCAGGAATGTCTGGCTGAAGCTCAGACCCTGCGCATTGATGCTGTCCGGAACCCAATGACTTCCTTCTTTATGCAGAACACCGTTCAGGCGGGTTTGCAGGAAGAGGGCAATGCGCCCGCTGTCGTTGTTGAGGTAGCGTGCCATCAGCGGCAGTGAGACTTCACTGCCGGTATCTTTTAACGGGTAGCGACTTCCAAATGCACTGTTCCAGTCATTGACAATCGCCGTCTGCCATTGTGCGTTCAGGCTCTCAGCGGCCGGTGCCAGAACCTGTTGCCACGCCTGTTCCATGGGTTGAACAAATATCGTTTGTCCGAACCCACTCCATTCCTGACCCAGACTTGCCGCCACCAGACTGCCGTAATCACGTGTTTCAGTCAGATCCACGGCTTTGCCCTGGAATACGGTCTGCGCGAGGGTTTGCGTCATAGCCTGCGGGTCGGCGGCATTAACGACCTGCTGGAGTTTAAGGCGAACCTGCGTGACACGGGTCAGGAAAGTTTGCAGACTCAGAGTGGTATTCCCACCTGACTTACTGTCTGTCAGGGCAATCACCGGGCCGAAAGTCGCATCAAGTGGCCCACGCGCACCAGCCTGCTGATCGATAACCGGTTGTTCATCGCGGTTTAACAGATTTTTGGCCGATTTCACCAGTGAGTCTGAGAGCGCCTCATTGGTTTGCCCGGTTTTGCCCTGAATGCTCAGGGTATTCATTAACGCCACCAGCGGTGACTGACGCACGTCCGCCATCAGGGTCAGTTGATCGATAGCGTCTGATAATGTTTGCGCCGGTTGCCAGTGCAGACTGTTCAGGAAGTCCAGCCAGCTGGAAGAGAAATCTGCGAAGTAACGTTCTTTCAACCGCGCCTGCAGAGCTTCCGGAGAGTTCTGCTCCAGCACAGCCGTTTTGCTGTCACTCAGAACCCAGTCCATTTCTTCACGGCGGTCACTGACCACTTTTTCAATTGCCGGTTTTACCGATTCTTCCCAGGCTTTGCGGGTGAACATACCCGGCACAACTTCTTCGGTGGTGAAAATACGTGATGAATCGGTGTCGCCGGTCATATCTGACAGGCTCATGTCGGCATACTGATGCGCAACCTGACTCAGCATCTTCTGATAAAGCGACGATTCGCTGTTGCGCGCGCCCATCATGCGGATCAGAAGGGTGCGCGCCTGATTAACCAAATTTTCATCGGGCGTCAGACGCCAGCTGGGATGTCGGGGAAGATTACGGGCATAAAAATTGAGCAGGGCGGGCCCGTTGCCTTGCCAGACGCCATCGGGTACGCCGGTACGTTGCGGCCAGTCGCTCAGCAACGTTTTGCTAAACCATGCAGCATCCATTTTTTCGGGGCGTACCAGCATCAGATACATTTTCAACTGGTCATAAGCCGGGCGCATCAGTTTTTCGCGCAGCGGGGAATTTGGTGGAAGCTGTGTCAGGGTCTCAAGCTGCGCCGAGAGATGCTGCGCGGTGGCATCGCGCAGCAAAGGCAGAGCGCTTGCGCCGTAGTGCGGCCAGAGTGCTGCCAGTAACGTATCATTCTGGCTCATACCAAAGCGGTTATACCAGGGCGTACCGTTGATTTGGCGGAACTGGAGTCTGTCCAGCGTATGTTGTAAATCAAGCTGAGACTGAAGGCGTGCAGGAAGAGGTTGCTCTGTATTTGCCGCCAGTTTCACTTGTGATTCACTGGTATTGATGGTGTTGCGATTGACCATAAAAGCCATCACCATTCCGGCCCCCCATAACACCATCGCGCCGGTTGTGACTATCGCCAGCAATCTACCCCAGGCAAATCCCAGTTTTTTTGGGGCAAGACCCGCAGGCAGTGAAAGCAATGAGCCAATCAACAAATCCCAGCGGTTATCCTTCGCCCAATGGTGTTTCACCGAACGCTTCGCATCGACTGACGCAGGGCTGAACATCACACCGGTCAGCGGAGAAGGGCGGTACGGATTTAACAGTGCGGCCAGCGGCCCGGCGATTGACTCCGGCAGATGTGCTAACTGGTCTGCCAGTTGCAATAAAAAGGAATGACTGATTTTTGCGCCAACCTGCTGCGTACCTTGTTCAATCAGGACAGGGATCAGCCCCGCAAGCTGAGTGCTTAATTCATCGGGCTTGCATCCGGCAGGGAGCAAACACCCCACGGGTTGCGTGATGCGGTCGTCCTGATCTTTGCTGGAATACAGTGACCATACGTACAGCGGCAACCGCCAGCCCAGAAGTTCGAAGCGGGCTGAGAAGGCTTTTGCAACGCTGTCCATCATATCCGCAGATAACGTATTTTTGTTTTCAGGCACACCGACAGTTGTAGTTCGTGCCAGCGCAGAGGTCACCCAGACTACGCCATCCAGCGGACGGCGGCGGATACTCCGCAACGCGCTGAGCCACGCTGAATCTGCCTGTGCACCTAAATCACCGCCCCACAGCAATACGGTGCCGCTGTCTTCCTGCCAGTACTGTGACGTCAGGCCGGGAGTGAGTAGCTCCACATCAGCCGCACTACCAGTGAGCAGTAAAATACGGACTTTACGGAACCAGAAGCGGCCATAAGTTTGGCGCAATGCCTGACGGATTTCAGTCACGGTGACATGGCGCGGTGGGGTTTGTTCAACCCTTGCTTCTTGCTCAGGATATTCCTGCGCTTCTCGTCCCTTTTGTTGGTGCTTTTTCTGACGAATAAAACTAACAAACTGAGGTGCAATCCGGAGCACTATAATAACGAGGACAGCCAGTAAACCCACCGTGATTTTCTGCGCACGGCTATCCAGGCCAATGTGGTTACCATAGTGCCAAATAAGCCAGCCTATTGCGCAGGCGATTGTGACCAACAAGGCAGCTCCGCTGCCTAATCGCCAAGGGTTACTGAACAATCTCATTATGACTCCCTGATAAAACTGTACTGATAAACCAGTGTTGCTCTGTACGTGCGAACACCAGATAAGGTGATGAGTAATGAAGGGCTAAATCAAGCCCTAGCCCGGCGGTCAGCCAGGCAGAGGAAGGACCAGGGATACCGGTAAACCGTTCCTGAACCAAAATAGTATCCGTTGTAAGTGGTGTGCCAAAGGTTTCCGCCACGGGGAGAAGCTGTGAGGTGAGGTTGGTCAACTCCACACTGTCTCCGATGAGCCCTAATGCTTTTTGCGACAACACTTGTGTCTCCATAAACAGCGATAAATCTGGCTGAATGGATTTGGCTTCTGTAGTCATGGGTCGTAAGAGGCGCCCTTTTAACGACAACAGGTACTTTTGAGCCACGTCATCGGTCGTCAGGAGAAAAATACCCAGCCCGTCGGAATACGTCTCCTTGCCGTGCTGCTGCAAAATTACCAACAGGTCTGCTGATTCCCCCCCCTCTTTTAATCTGTCATCGAGAGTGCCGTAGGATAATGATGTCCTGACATTGATGTTCTCGGGGGCAGGGCGTTCTTTCAACAGGGATCTCCAACTCGCCGCAAACGCCTGAAGTTGCTGCTGCTGAATCTTCTCTGTGGCGTCAGTTAAAAGAGTGATATTCAGCTTAAGTTCTGGCGGCAGCACCTCCAGCGCAGGGGCGATGCTTTGGAGTAAAACTGATATTTCATCTTGATCAGGCAGATAACAAATACGCCTTGTCAGAGAGTATTGCGGTGGGAAATTTTTAGGGACATTAGCTATAAATGAAGATGTTATTTTATCCGGCAGTAAAATCGTGTGTGCAATGACGGCGATATAACGCTCCGCCCAGTTTTGCCATTGCTTCTGAGCATTTTGTGATTCTGCATTCAAAAATTGGTTTTCGTTTAAAGCCCGTCCATATAAAAAGCTACATAGGCATAAAGAAATTACCCAGAAGACGATTGGTACACTGGTTATGACCCAAATATTTATCTGTTGCAGAAAATAAAGTTTTTCTGATGCATGCAGTACAAATAACAATATGCTGAAGACGATGGAAAAAATAGCCGCCAAAAACCAACTCTTTATCAAAAGAGGCTTAGGGGGATCCGGGATAATATTTTTCTTACGTTCCCAAACCATATTTTATCCTATAGCGCAATCAGGTGAGCTGGAGATGACCTGGCATCCACACTGACACCGACAACCATTAACAACAATTGCCTTGCCATCAGACATCCATTCCGGAGACCCTTCGATAATGGCGTTGATACCATGGAATGGTATAGGGCAACTTATTTTATCACCCAATAACGCCACCTTTTTTCCATTGACGAGCATTGTTGACGTTGCAGATATAACCTGCCCGCCGTGGGTTGTCTTATCGCCGAGTAATACGAAACCTTTAGACATAGGTACTCCAGTAAAATGTGAGTCGTGTTTGTTTTTAGAAGCGGACGTCAGATTTATGTAGGGAATGAAAAATCCACAAAGTATGTACGCGATTTGTCCTTGGAAATATTTATTGCTGTAATTGATTGTGTACCTAAAAGAGAATTGTGGTAGTTGAAAAAATGATATTAATGAAGGTATTTGTCATGCAATGACTGTGCATTAATGACGCAACGGAAAGTTATTCCGGGAGAAAATCCTCGCTTCGCAATTTCATAGGGATTATTCTCGGTATCAGCTGCTCTTGCTTTATCAAAATTCCCATTATATTTATCCCACAATCCAGGTGGAACGCCTTTCAGTAATGGTTCTTTCCCTGTCCTAAATATTGTTGTTGCAGTGGGTGCCGCATCATCAGCCCTGTTGTCATCTGGCGGCATTCCCCTGAGCGATTTTTCAGTTCCTTCATCGGGCCCTGTTGGGTTATTTTTCGGGCTATGCTGATAATAGCTTTTACTGTACCAGTCCCGCATCCACTCCTGTCCGTTTGTCCCCATATCGAATAATCCTAGGGGTGTGGCAGGAAATTGGCCAACTGGCAAAAGTCCGGCACCTAAACCCGAGTAATTTTTTTGCTGTAGGTAAGAAGGGGCATTGACGCCCACTTTAAAATGCCCGTCATTAGTTCCATAATGAACATCTTGCCCGCGATTACGGGCAGCATATTCCCACTGTGCTTCAGTAGGTAAATCGAAAGGTAATCCCGTTTTATCACCGAGCCATTGGCAGTAATCTCTGCTTAGTTGCCAGTTGGCAGTCGCGGGGTTATTAGAGCCCCTTAGTTTCGGGTAATCACGTGAATATAGTTTTTTAATTTTAAGGTCAGGCAACCCCTTGTTTTTTGTAAAAAGGTCGTAGTCTTTATATGTTGTTTTATATTTAGCAATAAAATAACTATCGAGTGTGATGTTATGAACTGGAAAACTGGCACCCTCGTTGGCAAAGGTGCAAGGCTGCCCGTATTCTTTCAGGCATATATCTCCCATTTCAAAAGTGCCACCTTGCACAAAGACCATATTCTTCATAACTTGAGTGATGGCCTGATCACTTTTGTTGCAACCTGAAAGACAAACAGATAAGGCTGTCAAAACTGATATCCTGAAGATCATTTTTTCTTCCTTGCACTATTTCAGTTGCTAAAATTTTTTAAGATATTTCATCGGCAATGACTGCGCGTTGATTACGCAGCGGAAAGTTACATTCGGAATAAATCCTCGTTTTGCAATTTTATATGGGTCATTCTCTGTATCTGCTGCTTTTGCTTTGAAATAGTCTTCATTATATTTTGATCCAAATTCCGGCGGTATGCCTTTTAATAACGGTTCTCTCCCCATTCGAAACATTGTTGTTGCCGTAGGAGCACTGTCATCTGCCCTATCATCTTCGGTTGGCATTCCTCTAAGCGATTTTTCTGTGCCATTTTCTGGCCCTACTGGATTGTGCTGTGGGCTATGCTGGTAGTATGTCTTACTGTACCAATCGCTCATCCATTCAGGGCCATTGGTCCCCATATCAAATAATCCTAGTGGGGTAGCGGGATATTTTCCTACGGGTAAGAGCCCTTCTCCCACTCCTGAATAACTTTCTTGTTGTTCATAAGACGGAGCATTAACGCCCACTCTGAAATGTCCATCGTTTGTTCCGTAGTGAACATCCTGACCCCGATTACGGGCTGCATATTCCCATTGTGCTTCGGTAGGTAAATTGAAGGGCAACTCTGTTTTATCACCGAGCCATTGGCAGTAATCTCTGCTCAGTTGCCAGTTTGCCGTTGCAGGTAAGTCTGGGCTTCTTAATTTTGGATAGTCTTCTTGAAAACCAGCATCCATTTTTAAGTCAGGTAGACCTGTATTACGCGTATATCGATCGTAGTCTTTGTATGTCACTTTATATTTAGCAATATAAAAGCTATCCATCGTTACGGTATGTACCGGAAAACTCGCACCTTCGTTGGCAAAGGTGCAAGGTTGCCCATATTTTTTTCAGGCAGGTATCACCCATTTCAAAGGTGCCACCTTGCACAAAGACCATATTCTTCATAACTTGAGTGATGGCCTGATCACTTTTGTCACAACCTGAAAGGCAAACAGATACGGCAATGAAAACTAATATCCGGAAGTTCATTTATTCCTTCCTTGCGTCATTTCAGCTGCTCAAATTATTTAAGATATTTCGCCGGCAATGACTGCGCGTTGATTACGCAACGGAAAGTTTCTCCAGGGGAGAAACCACGTTTAGCAATCTTATAAGGGTCATTTTCTGTATCGGCAGCTGCTGCTTTTTCAAAGTCCCCATTATATTTATCCCACAGGTCTGGAGGAAAATCCTTTAACAGTGGTTCTTTGCCCATTCTAAACATAGTCGTTGCTGTCGGCGCAGCATCATCTGAGCGACTGTCTTCTGCAGGCATTCCCCTAAGCGACTTTTCTGTACCGTCTTCAGGTCCGGTTGGATTATTTTGTTCACTATGCTGATAATAGGTTTTACTGTACCAGTCACGCATCCATTCCTGACCATTAGTCCCCATATCAAATAGCCCTAATGGGGAAGGGGGATATTGGCCAACTGGTAGGAGTCCAGCTCCTAAACCAGAAAATTTTTTTTGCTGCTGGTAAGAAGGGGCGTTAATACCTACCTTAAAATGACCATCATTAGTTCCATAATGAACGTCCTGGCCACGATTGCGGGCTGCATATTCCCACTGTGCTTCAGTCGGTAAATCGAATGGTAATCCTGTTTTCTCACCAAGCCATTTGCAATAATCCTTGCCCAGTTGCCAGTTTGCTGTAGCTGGATTATTACTATTTCTAAGCTTTGGATATGACTTCAGTAAACTTTTATCTATTTTTAAGCTGGCTAAGTCTTTATTACTTGTATAGAGGTCATAGTCTTTGTAGGTGACTTTATATTTCGCTATGTAAAAACTATCTACGGTGACTGTGTGTACAGGAAAACTGGCACCTTCATTGGCAAAGCTACAAGGTTGCCCATATTTTTTAAGACAAATATCACCCATTTCAAAGG
>NZ_JAFMOZ010000088.1:0-26255 GCF_019049615.1 Rahnella sp. BCC 1045
ATTCTTCTAGGGATTGAGAGAAATCACAAAAAGCTAATCCATACCACAGCCATGATGAAGGCAGTTCTGCTCGTAAGCCGTTCTCATTGATTACTAAGATTGAATAGTCTCTTATCTGCCACTGAGATTTGGGTTCAATTAGTTCCAACGCTGCTAAAAGAGTCTCTTTTAACTCAGCGTCAATCAGAATATCACCTTTAGAAGCGAGCTTATCAAAGTTATGTCTGCATTCAACTATTAGCGAGCTAAGATCTTTTAACACGTAATCACCTTGCCTGATCTAATATACAGTGATAGCATCACCGGGACTAAAACCGGATAAGATTATACAAGTATGACGCAATCATCTGAACCAAAACCTCAATATATCAGAAAGCTTAGAGAAAGCCTCGGACTTGGCAGGACAGATTTTGCAATTTTATTAGGAATGCCCGAGTCAGGTGAAAGAACCATCCGCGGTTGGGAAGAAGGAGAGCATTCTCCAACGGATGCAAAGTGGAAATCTATTTTGGATGTTGAAAATACTATGAAAATACACTCCCAAAACGCTCCTTTTAAGCATGAATCTCTTTCAGAACATCAGTTCACTTTCATTGATTTATTTGCTGGTATCGGCGGCATACGAATGCCTTATCAGGAAGCTGGAGGAAAATGTGTGTTCTCGTCAGAGTGGGATAAGTTTGCTCAGAAAACATACGCTGCTAACTATGGTGAATTACCTTCAGGTGATATCACTAAGATCAGCAGTGACGATATACCTGAGCATGATATTTTACTTGGTGGCTTCCCATGCCAGGCGTTTTCACAAGCAGGACTTAAAAAAGGATTTAGCGACACCCGTGGCACTATGTTTTTCGAAATCCAGAGAATCCTCGCCAAAAGAAGGCCTAAGGCTTTTATGCTTGAAAATGTGAAACAACTTAGAGGACATGATAAAGGCAGGACACTTAAAACTATTTTAGAAATTCTTGAAGGAAGCAATGAACATGAAATTCCTGAATCTGTGCCTTTGAGTGATGATGCAAGAATCGCATTATCTGAAAAATTAAATTATCAGGTATTCTACAAAGTTCTTCGTGCAGCTGACTTTGGTGTCCCTCAGAACAGAGAGAGAATTTTTATCGTTGGTTTTGACAGAGATTATTTTAGTGGCTCTGTTGATTTTAACGATCTATTTTCATGGCCTGAAGCGTCAGGAAATGCAACTAAGCTTGGCGATATTCTTGAGCCCGTTGAATATCTAAATGAAAAATATACTATTTCCGAAAAACTATGGGATGGACATCAGCGTCGAAAATTGGAACACAAAGCGAAGGGCAACGGTTTTGGATATTCTCTTTTCAATGAGAATAGCGAATATACCAGCACCCTTAGCGCTCGTTATTACAAAGATGGCAGTGAAATTCTCATCGATCAGAGTAACGTTGGTAAGCGACCTCGTAAACTGACTCCTCGTGAATGTGCCCGATTACAGGGTTTTCCTGAAGAGTTTATTGTAGATGCCGTCTCTGACGGACAGGCATATAAGCAATTTGGTAACTCAGTATCTGTTCCTGTGATCCGGGCTGTTTGCGAAAGGTTACTTTCGGCAATAGGTAAAGCTGAGCAGCTTAAAGATACGAACTAACTAATCTATGACAGACGTCCACACCAAAGCTACCCGCAGCAAAAACATGGCCGCGATTAAAAATCGCGGCACTAAGCCGGAGAAGAAACTTCTGTTCCTTCTCCGGAAGCGGGGCTATTCGCCACTTCTGAACGTTAAAGAATTGCCCGGAACTCCTGATCTCGTGTTGCCTGAGTATGGTGTGGTCATCTTCGTTCATGGCTGTTTCTGGCATGGTCATGAAGACTGTAAGTATTTCCGGCTGCCAGCCACGCGACCTGAATTCTGGCTCAATAAAATTATGCTTTCAAAGCAGAGAGATGAAGAATGCATAACTCAATTGTTCGCTGAAAATTACAGAGTCGCCATATTCTGGGAGTGCAGCCTCAGGAGCATTCCTCCCCATATGGTGAATTTCATGTTGTCTGGTTTTGATGCATGGATTCACGATGCTTCTTCCGTCCGTATCGAATTCTCTTCCTCGACAGTTTTCTGAAATCTTCCCCCTAAAACATCGCCCCCATCTCCAGTTGTCCCATCAGCAACGCATTGTCACCGTAGTCCACCGGGACGGCGACGACGGCGGGGCCTTGTACGTCCATCGCGGCGCGGAGGGTGCTTTCCAGGGTTTCTGCGGAGGTGACGGCGAAACCTTTGGCGCCGAACGCGTCGGCGTAGGCTTTGAAATCGATCGGGCCGAACTGGATGCCGGAGGTGCGCTGGTATTTTTTCTCCTCCTGGATGGCGACCATGTTGTACGCCTCATCCACCCAGATGATGTGCAGCAAATTCACGCCCAGCCGGACGGCGGTTTCCAGTTCCATGCTCGATTGCATAAAGCCGCCGTCGCCGGAAACGGACACCACTTTGCGGCTGGGATCGACCAGCGCTGCGCCAATTGCCCACGGCAGTGCGACGCCCATGGTTTGCTGGCCGTTGGAAATCAGCACCTGACGTGCGCGGAAGCTGTAAAGGTAACGGGCGATCCAGATGTGAAAACTGCCCATATCGACGCATAACGTGACGTCGCTATTAACGATGTCCTGCATCGCGCGCACCAGCCGCAGGGGGTGGATGGCGAACTGATTCAGGCTCCGGCCTTTCTGATCCAGCAGCTCGCGTTGCTGGCGGCGGTCTTCCAGAATCGCGATGGACGAGGTGCTCAGCACGAAATGCTGCTGGATTTGTTCGGTCAGCAGATCGAGCGTATCGGCGATGTCGCCCACCAGTTCGACATCCGGCAGGTATTCGCTGTCCGTTTCGGCGGGCATCACGTCGATATGCACCAGTTCGGCATTCTCGTTATTCCACTGCGCCGGTTCGTACTCGACCGGGCTGTAGCCGATGGTGATCACTAAATCGGCATTGCGCAGCAGGCGGTCACCGGCCTGATTATTGAATAAACCCACGCGCCCGGCGAACCGGTGGAACGACGCCTGGTCGATAACACCGGCGGCCTGATAGGTGCTGGTGACCGGCAAATCGCTTTTATGCAGCAGACGTCGGATTGCCGCCGCATTACGCGGCTGGCTGGCCATCAGGCCGAGCAGCAGAACCGGGTTTTTGGCCTGTTTTAACAGACGCGCGACCTGCAAAATGGCGTCGTGCGGCGCGCTGCCCAGAACGGGCGGTTGTGATGTCAGCAGTTTGCCGCTGGCGGGTTCGTTGACGATGTCCATCGGCAGGCTGATGAACGCTGCGCCCGGACGCCCGAATTCGGCGGCGCGAAAGCCGTTTGCCATCACTTCGGCCAGCGCGGAAGACGAGGTCACTTCCGCAGAATATTTGGTTACCGGGCGGAACATCGCGACGGTATCCATCGTCTGGTGAACTTGTTTTACGTGGTCGGCACGTTTTACCGCGCCACCGAGAGCGACCAGCGGATCGCCTTCTGATGTCGCCGTGGCGACGCCGGTGATGAGGTTGGAGCAGCCGGGGCCGGATGTCACCAGCGCGACGCCCGCTTTGCCGGTCAGGCGGCCGACGGCACCGGCCATAAAGGCGGCGTTGGCTTCGTGGCGCACCGGAATAGTGGTAATGGTGGAGTCGATCAGGGAATCAAATACGCGGTCGATTTTTGCGCCGGGAATGCCGAAGACGTGTTTTACGCCCTGCGCTTCAAGCTGTGCGACCACCAGATCTGCGCCGCATTTCCATTCGATTTTAGGGTCTGAGTTTTTCATGGTGTTTTCCTTTTACCTGCGGGCTGTTAACTCTCAACGGACTGAATCGCATCGTTTAAATCATCGGGATTTAAATCGGCATGCAGGAAATCGCTGTCCTGCGGGAAGTCGATCAGCAGCTTTTCAACGGTGCCGAACGTGAGCACGCCGCTCTCAACCTGATAATCCAGAACGTGGCCGCCGCTGCTGCGTTCCTGATTAATAAAGTGTTCGTGATAGCCCGCCACATTGATGCCCTGCATATACGCCGGGGTCAGAAAACCAATCAGCACGCCCTGGCTGTGCTCGATGTGAAAGGTTGGCTGGGCCTCGATGGCTTCCAGCATCGGTTTATACGGGCGCTTTTGTTCCGGCACGGTGCGCGTCTCCACCCGGCTGAATTCACCGTCAATGCGCAGCGCACAGAAGGTGTTCTGGCTGGCCACGGCGCGGTCAATCACCGCGTGGATCTGCTCGCGGGTATGCGGTTTTTCAATCAGGTATTCATTCGTAGGATTAAAGAATGTCATCACCGCAAACGGGGTTTTTTGTTCGGGCAGGGCGCGTCGTGCGCTGCCGTCGCCACGCAACTGGAAGATATTGCTGTTAAAAGCAATCAGTTCTCCGTCGAGATGGTTAAAGGTGCCGAGGCCAAAATCGCCGTGTTCCAGCAGGTCGGCCATGGTGGTTTCGCCCTCGTAGACGCCGCTAAGCAGGGCACTCATCAGGGATGACTGGTACAACACGCGGTCGGGATGTCTCTGGGTAAACGCCGAGGCGGTGCGGGCGAGTTCGGCAACGCAGGAACAGGAATCAGAATGGGTTTTCATGCAGGAAGCTCCGGTCGAATGATTAACTTATCTGATTAAAGGTTGACGCGATTCAGCCAGAAGTTCCAATATGACGAGGTGTTCACTTTGAGACGTTTTTGATATGGAACTTCGTCATCTGCGCTATTTTGTCGCGGTAGCAGAGACGGGCCACTTCACCCGTGCTGCCGAACAACTGGGGATTTCCCAGCCTCCATTGAGCCAGCAAATCCAGCGGCTCGAACATGAAATCGGAACCCCTTTACTCAAGCGCCTGACCCGTGGCGTCGAGCTGACCGAAGCCGGAAAAGTGCTCTACGACGACGCTCAGACGATCATCAAACTCACCGATGCCGCCCTTGAACGTACCCGTGCTGTGGCGCGCGGAATGAACGGGACATTGCGTATCGGCTTCGCCACATCCACGGCTTTTAACCCGCAGGTTTTTGCGCTGCTGCATCGGTTCCGGGATAAATATCCGGGCATCGTGCTTGAGCCACAGGAAAAGGATATGGCGGGGCTGATGACTGCAATGGGTGAGGGCGCGCTGGACGCGGCGTTTATCCGCCTGCCTTGCGAACGCAGTAAAGACTTCAGTTTTAAGGTGCTGGATATCGAAGAAATGATGGTGGCGCTGCCGAAAAAGCATCCGCTCAGCCAGGAGAAAGAGGTGCGTCTGGCGGCGCTGCGCCACGATACGCTGATCACTTTTCCGCGGGATTTATCGCCGGGGTTGTACGACGCGGTGACGCAGGCGTGTGAAGAGGCCGGTTTTACGCCGCGCTACGGGCAGCAATGTCCGCAAATTACGTCGTCGCTGAGTATGGTGGCAACAGGATTTGGTTATGCGCTGGTTCCGGCGTCGCTCAGTAAAATTGATGAGACTCACGTACGCTGTCTGCCCCTGGCAGGGCAGACATTAACCACGCAGATAGCGCTGGCCTGGCGACGTACGGATAACTGCAAGGCCGCGCTGCATCTGGTGGGATTACTCTAAATTACACCACGATAATCACAGAAACCCGGCGGTTCTGCGCGCGCCCGGCCTGTGTTTTATTACTGGCAACGGGCTGGCTCTGTCCTAATCCACGGGTATGGATATTGGCGCGCGGCATTCCGGCGTCGGCAAAGGCGGCGGCAACGGTATTAGCGCGGCGCAGCGACAGGTCGTTGTTGTAGCTGGCGTCGCCGTAGTTATCGGTATGGCCGTCGAGGTTCACTTTGTTCAGGCCTACGTGCAAAAGTTCGCCCGCCAGCTTTTCCACCGACTGCTTACTTTCAGCGGAAAGTTTGTCCTGATTATTGCCAAACAGAACTTTGGCATCCAGGCCCAGTTCCCAGCCGGCATCCGTTTGGGTGAAGCCATTTTTTTGCAGAACAGCGATTTGTTCCGGGGTTAATCCGGTCACCGGTTTGGCCTGGCAGGCCGCCAGGAAAATAATGCAAAGTGCCATTCCGGCATACCGGCACCAGGTTTTGAAACGATTGTTATTATGCATGTGTGTTAACTCCTTTTAGTCTTTCATCACGACAGGAAGCGGCATTCCTGAAGAAACATGCCAGCAACTGCCGGATATCTTTTTCGAGCGATACATCGCTTCGTCGGCTTTTTCGAGCAGTTCTTTCGCGCTGTTCGCCTGCGAAGGCGACAACGCAATACCGATACTCAGGGAAACATCCAGTGTCTTGTTATTGAGCAGGATCACCGGTGTTTTCATGATGTCGACAATCCGCTCGGCGAAGGCCACGGCTTCCGCCGTGGAAATCATCGGATCGAGCAGGATAGCAAACTCATCGCCCCCCAGACGCGCCAGCACATCGCCCTGACGCAGCGTTTTTGCCAGCCGTTCGCCGATCACCATCAGCACACGGTCCCCGGCGGCATGCCCCAGCGTGTCATTGATCTCTTTAAAGTTATCGACATCAATAAACAGCAGAGCCAGCGACAGAGGCGGACGCATCGGGTTGAAGCACTGATTTAGGGTATCAATAAAGAACGCGCGATTATGCAGACCCGTCAATCCATCGTGCAACGCTTTTTGCGTCAGCGAACTGTTTTCGTTGCGCATGTGGTTTTCCCAGGCTTCCAGCTCGGTCAGCAGGCTGTTGAAGTCCTGGCTCAGCGTATGGAGCTCGACAATCGGGGCAGAGGGTACGCGCAGATTAAAAGAGCGGTTAGCGCTCACTTCGTGCGTAACGTGCGTAATATGGCCCAGCGCATTGACAATCCCTTTCTGCATCCGGCGCGAAAAATACAGCGCGACCAGCGCCGTCAGCACCAGACAACCCAGCAGGCTAAGCACGGTTTCCAGCAGGAAACCAATCAGGCTGGTGCCGTTACCGGCGAGCCAGATGGTGCCAATGACGGAACCAGAGTGGATCACCTGCGTGGTAATCGGCTCCGGGAACGCGAGGTGCCCGACGAACTGGCCGAGCTTGTCCCAGTTGGTGTTAATCGGGCGCTGCCACTCCGTGAATGTCGCACCGGCAGGCGTCAGGATTTTTGCCTGCGTAAAATCACCGCGTTTGGCGATGAACTCCAGCGAGTCGTGTGCGGCCGCCGGATCGTTAAAGACCAGCGCCGCTTCCGTGGTGTAGCCAATCGCGCGCGCCGTCAGCTCGAGGTTGCTTTGGGCATGCGAACGCAAAGCGATCAGGGCCAGCAGGGTGAGTAAAAAGCCTGCCAGACCAATCGCCGTCACAATAACAATCACATGGATTCTGTTCAGGGCTGCGCTTAACGTCGTGCGCGGGCTCTGCTGTTCTGTGTCAGGAACAGGAATTTTATTTTCCATGGTCACTCCTTTTCCCTGGCAAGTTGTAATACGGCGGGATTAACCCGTACGCCGCTGCGGGACAGCGTATCCAGATTCAATTTAAAACCGGTGTGCTGAGCTGTAATCACCAGACAAAATGCGTTCAGTAATGCGCAGGCATCATCCTGCTCGCCAATGGTCAAAATCGAATGCCCTTCCAGGCGCTGGTGTAAATCTGTCTGTTGTGCGGCGGTTGTACTGCCGGAATAAATGGCGTTGCACTCCGACGTTAGCAGCGGGCTGTCTATCGGAAGGGTTAAAACCTTAAGGGATCTGCCGGAAAATGCGCTGCCGTCCGGCGTTAATTGCGCGGCATATTTTACCGGCGGAATGATGCACAGCGTCAGCGCCGAGGAGGTGGTGCCGTCAGGCCAGCGCGAATAGCTGAGAATGCCGTTGACCGTCTGCGCGACGGTGGCGTTCGTGGCCGCATCACCGGTTTCTGCCACACCGGGCGCCAGCGGAACGGCCAGAAGCAATGTCAGCAGCGCAAAGCCATACACAGCCTTCAAAAAACGGCGGGAATGAGTCTTCACTGACAGGCAAAAAAGAGTTCGGGCTTTTCCCATTGAGTCGCTCAGCGTTTTCTTCCGGTTGAAATTATTTCTCCGGAATAAGAATAACTTTATCGGCATGAGTTCTGAAAGCGTCAGTAAGAAATTTTTCAACTTGTTACGCCGCCTGCTTTGTTTCGAAATTTTTACACAAGGCAGGCAAATGGCGCTTCCTGAAGCAGGGGTAATGATTTGGATGCGAAAGTTGTTTGTTTTTTAGTCAGTTCAGGGCGGCCAGAAACGGCGATAAATAATACACTTTGCTGGCAATTCAACCGTTATTTAAATAATAGTCACGTGGATAACAAAATATGACAAAAAATAAATGTTATCGGAATCACTAATTGATGAATTTAAATTGCAGGAAATGTTAATGATTTTGAATTTAAAGGAATATCAGGCGGAAATATTTAGTTATTCGTGATCATGATCTCAAAGCCAGGTTGTTCCCCAGATTTTTATGCTGCTGATAGGTATCATGCCCGCATTAATGGTATGTTTTATCCGTCAGGGTGGTTTTTTTGATGACGGGTGCAGTAAAAAAACATCAACCATTCCTGGGGAAAACGGAATTATTTTTATAATTAGGTACTGAGGAATCATGGATAATACAACAATCGGGACGCTGTCTAAAAAATCGGTAAGTTCCTGGCGTAAAACTGACACCATGTGGATGTTAGGCCTCTACGGAACGGCAATTGGTGCAGGTGTTCTATTTCTTCCTATTAATGCAGGGATTGGCGGTTTAATTCCGTTAATCATCATGGCAATTCTTGCCTTCCCAATGACTTTCTTTGCTCACCGTGGATTAACACGCTTTGTATTATCCGGTAAGAATGCGGGCGAAGATATTACGGAAGTTGTTGAAGAGCATTTCGGTATTTCAGCCGGTAAGTTAATTACCCTGCTTTATTTCTTCGCGATTTATCCCATCCTTTTAGTTTACAGCGTGGCCATTACCAATACGGTTGAGAGTTTTATTACTCACCAGATGCACATGAATGCGCCACCGCGTGCGTTGCTGTCATTGGTTCTGATCCTCGGCTTAATGACGCTGGTACATTTCGGGCAGGAAATGATCGTGAAAGCGATGAGCATTCTGGTCTTCCCGTTTGTTGCCGTGCTGATGGCGCTGGCGCTGTACCTTATTCCTAACTGGAATACGTCGGTATTTGAAAACGTGTCTCTGTCCGGTAACGGTGTGGGTCATGGCATGTTGATGACGCTCTGGCTGGTCATTCCGGTGATGGTGTTCTCCTTCAACCATTCCCCGATCATCTCTTCTTTTGCTGTCGCAAAACGTAAAGAGTACGGCGAAGATGCTGAGAAAAAATGCTCCCGTATTCTGGCATTTAGCCACATTATGATGGTGCTGACGGTGATGTTCTTCGTCTTCAGCTGCGTCCTGAGTCTGTCTCCGGAAAACCTGATGGAAGCAAAAGCACAGAACGTTTCAATTCTGTCTTATTTAGCTAACCATTTCTCTAACCCGGTGATTGCTTATATCGCGCCATTTATTGCCTTTATTGCGATTACTAAATCTTTCCTCGGTCATTATCTGGGCGCGCGTGAAGGTTTTAACGGTATGGTGATTAAATCTCTGCGCAGCAAAGGAAAAACAATTCCTCTGCCAGCGCTGAACCGTTATACCGGTATCTTCATGTTATTAACCACCTGGTTAGTCGCAACGCTGAACCCAAGTATTTTAGGAATGATTGAAACGCTGGGTGGCCCGATTATTGCGATGCTGTTATTCCTGATGCCGATGTATGCCATTCGCAAAGTACCCGCGATGAAAAAATACAGCGGTCATATCAGTAATGCGTTCGTGGTTATTATGGGGTTGATTGCCATGTCTGCCATTGTATTTAGTCTGATGGATTAATTCATTCAATCGTAATATCCGGTGAGCGGGTGTTATTCCGCTCACTGCTTCGGTTTTATCCACCGTCATCTTTATTTATTCCTTAATCCTATTCAGACATGGAGTCTATCGTGATCAGCGTCTTCGATATTTTCAAAATTGGTATTGGTCCTTCCAGTTCGCATACTGTCGGCCCGATGAAAGCCGGGAAAATATTCACTGATGAACTTATCTCTTCAGGCCATATTGACCAGACAACCCGCGTTGCTGTGGATGTTTACGGATCTTTATCTTTGACCGGTAAAGGTCATCATACTGATCTGGCTATCATTATGGGGCTGGCCGGCAACATGCCGGATGACGTTGATATCGATGCGATCCCCGGTTTTATACACCAGGTGGAAACTTCCGGTCGTCTGATGCTGGGCAAAGGAGCGAAAGAAGTGGATTTCCCGGCCGGTTCCGGCATGAATTTCCACACCAGCAATTTGCCCTTGCATGAAAATGGCATGTCCATCAGCGCTTTTAATGGCGATGAGCTGCTGTATACCCGGACCTACTATTCTATTGGCGGCGGTTTTATTGTCGAAGCCAGCAAATTTGGCGTACAGGACGAAAACCCTGTCGTGCGTCCGTACCCGTTCCGTTCGGCCAGCGATCTGCAAAAACATTGCACGGAAACCGGCCTGTCGTTGTCGGCGCTGATGCTGAAAAACGAACTGGCGGGGCATACCCGTAACGAAATCAGCGATCACTTTGCTGCCATCTGGAATGTGATGAGTGAAGGGATCACCCGCGGAATTCATACAGAAGGGTTATTGCCCGGTCCGATGAAAATCAACCGTCGTGCAGCGGCTCTGCGTCGCATTCTGGTCACGCAGGATAAAAATAACGTCGATCCGATGGGCGTCGTTGACTGGATCAACATGTACGCCATGGCGGTGAATGAAGAAAATGCTGCAGGTGGCCGTGTAGTGACTGCGCCGACCAACGGCGCGTGCGGGATTATTCCGGCCGTTCTGACGTATTACGATCAGTTTATCCGCCCGATCAGTCCCGATTCCTACAGCCGTTTCTTCCTCGCGTCGGGTGCCGTCGGCATTCTGTTCAAAATGAATGCGTCGATTTCCGGTGCTGAAGTCGGTTGTCAGGGCGAAGTCGGCGTGGCCTGTTCCATGGCGGCGGCGGGTCTGACCGAGCTTCTGGGTGGCAGCACCGCGCAGGTCTTTATGGCGGCAGAAATCGCGATGGAGCACCATCTCGGGCTGACCTGCGATCCGCTGGCCGGACAGGTTCAGGTGCCGTGCATTGAACGAAATGCGATTTCAGCGGTGAAAGCCGTTAACGCCTCGCGCATGGCGCTTCGCCGTACCAGTGAGCCGCGCGTTTGCCTCGATAAAGTCATCGAAACCATGTACGAAACCGGCAAAGACATGAACTCGAAGTATCGTGAAACGTCCACAGGTGGTCTGGCGATTAAAGTTTTAGCCTGTAATTAATCCTCTTTTTACCTCATTTCTGAAAAGGCGGGAAACCGCCTTTCCCGCTCCCTTCGCGCATTTTCCCTGTGTTATGTTTTTGGTTATCTATACTTTTTCATTACCTCTCCACACCTGGAAAACAGTTAAAAGGAAAAGCTCTGCATGTCTAAATTTTTTATGAATGACCGCAAAACTCTGATTAACGATGTGATCGAAGGGGTGATCCTGACCTCTCCCTACAAAAATCTGGCGAAGCTGGACATTGATCCTGCAATCCGCGTGGTCGTGCGGCGCGACTGGGATAAGAAAAAAGTCGCGCTGATTTCCGGTGGCGGTTCCGGACATGAACCGGCGCACGTCGGTTTTGTCGGTAAAGGGATGCTGACGGCGGCAGTGTGTGGCGAAGTGTTTGCATCGCCGAGCGTTGACGCGGTGCTCAACGCCATTGTTGCGGTGACCGGGAAATCGGGCTGCCTGCTGATTGTCAAAAACTACACTGGCGACCGTCTCAACTTTGGCCTTGCGGCAGAAAAAGCCAAAGGCCTGGGATACAACGTCGAACTGGTGATGGTGTCTGATGACATTTCCCTGCCGGATAACAAACAGCCGCGTGGCATTGCGGGCACGGCGCTGGTTCACAAGATTGCCGGTTATGCGGCCGAACAGGGCAAATCCCTGAAAGAAGTGACCAAAATTGCCCAACAGGCTATTGATGCGACGGCCAGTATCGGCGTGGCGGCAGCCGGTTGTAACCTGCCCGGCGGCGGGGAAGATGAAGAAGAACAGCGCATTGAGTCCGGCCACGTTGAGCTGGGTTTGGGCATTCACGGCGAACCGGGCGTATCGACCATGAAAACCCAGAACAGCAAAAAAGTGATTGATACGCTGGTCGGAAAACTTCAGGAACATGTGAAGAAAAGCGACAAACTGGCCGTGCTGGTCAACAACCTCGGTGGCGTTTCGCCGCTGGAGATGAATCAGCTGACTAAAGAACTGGTGCATTCCGCGCTCGGCGGTTCAATCCGTTATCTGATTGGCCCGGCGTCGCTGGTCAGCGCGCTGGATATGAAAGGTTTCTCACTCTCGGTGATTGCGCTCAAAGGCGGCATCGAAGAAGCATTGCTGGCAGAAGTTGAAGCGTCCGGCTGGCAGCCGCTGGTGAAACTGGAAAAACTGGCGACCAAAAAAGGTAAGAAGATCAGCGAGAAGAAAGTCGCGAAAGCCTCGTCTAATGCGGCGGTCGGCAAAATTGTCGAAACCATCACGCAGACGCTTTCTGACCTCGAAGATGAACTGAACAAGCTGGATGCCAAAGTCGGCGACGGCGATACCGGTTCAACGTTTGCCAGCGGTGCGCGGGATATTCAGAAACAGAACAAAGGAAAAAAACTGCCGATGAATAATGTGGCCGATCTCCTCGGCGTCGTCGGCGATCGTCTGGCCGTCGTGATGGGGGGATCCAGCGGTGTACTGATGTCGATCTTCTTCACGGCGGCGGGCAAAAAGGTGGCGGAAGGCGAGAAGCTGCCGAAAGCGCTGCTGTTTGGCCTGGAGCGGATGAAACATTATGGCGGCGCCGATCTCGGCGATCGCACGATGATCGACGCGCTGCAACCTGCGCTGGAAGCATTAGGCAAAAAAGAGGCGCTGAAGGGCGCTGCCAAAGCTGCGGCCAAAGGTGCAAAAGACACCGCCAGCATGAAAAAAGCCAATGCCGGTCGTTCTTCATATCTCAACAGCAACAGCCTGAAAGGCGTGAAAGATCCGGGCGCGGTCGCCGTCGAAAAAGTGTTCGAGGCACTGGCGAAGAAATAACGTTGTCATTGCGTTGAGAAGTCATAAAAACAAAAGGCCTGCGGGGAAACCAGCAGGCCTTTTTTATAGGGTCTTTTAGGTATCCCTTATCAAAATAAACTCGACTAATTTTATGACGAAACGCTTCGACAGGGACGGCAACCGTAAAATTCATTATCAGTCGCTTTGCGCAATGGACCATGCGGATTATAAGCAGACAGCTACGAGCAATTGTTCTCACTCATGCGGGTGCTGCGTCAGAGCAAAAGTGATCCTTTAGAGTTGTATCGCCGGAGGGTATTTAACATCGTCGCCCGAAATCATGATGACCACACAAAGAACTTCGGTTTTATTTTGAATGAAGATTTTCAATGGAAACTTGCTCCGGCTTTTGACAGGGCTTACAGCTACAAACTGGGTTCGCCAGGGGTGAATTCCCATCAGTTATCGCTGAATGGCAAGCGTGATCATTTTACCCGTCAGGATCTCCTGATCCCCGCAGGCCTTATTTCGTACACAAAACAAAAACTGATCTAAATCAAATCTGAGTGATTTGCCCGCCCGTCGAAATTTTAGCCCCCGTATAATTTGCGGCCAATTATTTGCCGTCGAACGAAGAACCTCCTAATGCCAATCAGCCTGATCCAACCCGATCGCACATTGTTTTCTTACCCGCGCTACTGGGCCGAATGCTACGGTACAGCGCCGTTTTTCCCGATGACACGGGCAGAAATGGATGAACTTGGCTGGGACAGTTGCGATGTGATCGTGGTGACCGGCGATGCGTATGTCGATCACCCGAGTTTCGGGATGGCGATCATCGGCCGCATGCTGGAAGCGCAGGGGTTCCGCGTGGGGATCATCGCGCAGCCGGACTGGACCAATAAAGACGATTTTATGCGGCTCGGGAAGCCGAACCTGTTTTACGGCGTGACCGCCGGAAATATGGATTCGATGATCAACCGTTACACCGCTGACCGGAAATTGCGCCATGACGATGCTTACACGCCGGGCAATGTCGGCGGCAAACGCCCCGACCGCGCAACGCTGGTGTACACGCAGCGCTGCAAAGAAGCCTACAGCGATGTGCCGGTTTTACTCGGCGGTATTGAAGCCAGTTTGCGGCGTATCGCGCATTACGATTACTGGTCCGATACCGTGCGCCGTTCAGTGCTGGTGGATTCCAAAGCTGACATGCTGATTTATGGCAACGGCGAGCGACCTCTGGTGGAAGTGGCGCACCGGCTGGCGGCGGGCGAGTCGATTGCAGATATTCACGACGTGCGAAATACCGCAGTGATGCGCAAAACTGCGCTGATTGGCTGGAGCGGGGTGGATTCCACGCGGCTCGATAAGCCCGGCAAAATTGAGCCGATCATGAACCCGTACGGCGAGGATTTACCCTGCTCCGAAGGGGAACTTCCTGCGCCGGATGCGCCGCAGCCGATTACCGTTCGTGCGCCAAAGCCGAAGCCGTGGGAGAAAACCTACGTTCTGCTGCCGTCGTTCGAAAAAGTGAAGGGCGACAAAGTGCTGTACGCCCATACCTCGCGTATTTTGCACCACGAAACTAATCCGGGTTGTGCGCGGGCGCTGATGCAAAAACACGGCGATCGCTATGTGTGGATTAATCCTCCGGCGATCCCGCTGTCCACGGAAGAAATGGACGAAGTGTTTGGCCTGCCTTTCCAGCGCGTGCCGCATCCTTCTTACGGCAAATCCACGATCCCGGCGTATGACATGATCCGTTTTTCGATCAACATCATGCGTGGTTGCTACGGCGGTTGCGCGTTTTGCTCGATCACTGAACATGAAGGGCGGATCATTCAGAGCCGTTCGGAAGAGTCGATCGTGCGCGAAATCGAAGAGATCCGCGACAGCGTGCCCGGCTTTACCGGCGTGATTTCTGATCTCGGTGGCCCGACGGCAAACATGTATATGCTGCGCTGCCAGTCGCCAAAAGCGGAACAAAGCTGCCGACGCGCATCCTGCGTTTATCCTGAAATCTGTACGCACATGGACACCAACCATGAGCCGACCATCAATCTATACCGCCGCACGCGCAGCCTGAAAGGCATCAAGAAAATCCTGATCGCCTCCGGCGTGCGTTATGACCTGGCGGTGGAAGATCCGCGTTATATCAAAGAGCTGGCCGAACATCACGTCGGCGGTTATCTGAAAATTGCGCCGGAGCACACCGAAACCGGGCCGTTGTCGAAAATGATGAAACCGGGAATGGGCAGTTATTACCGGTTCAAAGAGCTGTTCGACAGCTATTCCAAACAGGCCGGAAAAGAGCAGTATCTGATCCCGTATTTCATCTCTGCCCATCCGGGGACGCGAACGGAAGATATGATCAATCTGGCGCTGTGGCTTAAGAAGAACCGCTTCCGGCTGGATCAGGTGCAGAACTTCTATCCGTCACCGCTCGCCAGCGCGACCACCATGTATTACAGCGGCAAAAATCCGCTCGGGAAAGTGGATTACAAAAGTGAGGACGTGGTGGTGCCGAAAGGCGATCGTCAGCGTCGCTTGCATAAAGCGTTGCTGCGTTATCACGATCCGGTGAACTGGCCGGTGATCCGCGAAGCGCTGACGGCGATGGGTATGCGCCGCCTTATCGGCATCCGCCCGGATTGCCTGGTGCCTCCGGACGGCTTTGATCCGAAATTTACGCCATCACGTTCCGGGAAAGACAAACCGGCCGCGACGCGTTTCACCGGATCCAAAGCGCAAAATCCGGCGACCGGAAAAGGTAAATCCACCGAATTCCGTGCAGGGAAAAAACCGGCAGCGGCCAGACCGGCTCAGGGGAAAAACGGTCAGTCTGCCGCGCAGGGAAAAAGCGGGGAACAGCGGGTTAATCGAGGTAAAAGACCGGCTTAAGATCGCTGCTGATCGGGCTGTTATCGGCATTGGCAGGCATCACGTCTGCCATATGCTTCCACCATTGCTGGCAGATTTCCGTCTTCGCCACGGCGTTCCATCTTTCTTCTGATTCAATCTCCACATACCCGAACAGCAGGTTACGTTTTTCATCGAGAAAAATGCTGTAGTGGTGCGCGCCGTGTGCTTTCAGGGTCTCCGCCAGTTCCGGCCAGATCGGTGTATGCCGCCGCTGATATTCCGCATGCGCATTCGGGTTGACCTGCATAACGAAGGATTTACGGATCATTCGAATTCTCCTGGTTTGGTTTTCTCCCTCCCCTGCAAAGGGGGAGGAGAAAAGAAGTCACATCGCTTTCATGTAAAGCTCGCGCACTTCTTCGCGCGTAGCGGTTCCCGGGTTGCACGGTGCGCAAGGGTCAGCCAGCGCTTTGTCGAGCCAGCCTTCAATGTCGGCTTCGACTACGCCTAATGCTCTGAATCCTGATGGAATTCCCACTCTCGCCGACAAATCACGGATCGCTTTAATCGCCGCAATGCTGGCCTGCGTTTCGCTGATGCCCTGCGTATTCACGCCCATGGCGCGTGCGATATCGGCAAAACGATGCGGGGCGTAAGCACGGTTAAATTCTTCCACAACCGGCAGCAGAATGGCATTACAGACGCCGTGCGGCAGGTTGTGCGTCGCGCCCGGCTGATGCGCCAGCGCATGCACTAATCCCAGCCCGGCGCTGTTAAACGCCATCCCGGCCAGATATTGTCCCTGCGCCATTTTCTCGCGCGCTTCAATATTATCGCCATGATCCACCGCTTCTGGCAGCCAACGGGTAATGGTCGAGATCGCCGCCAGCGCCGTCGGATCGGTCAGCGGATGCGCGCCGACAGAAACATAGGCTTCGATGGCGTGCGTCAGGGCGTCCATACCGGTGGCTGCGGTAACGTCTGCGGGGATCTTCAGCATAATCGACGGATCGTCCACCGCGATATCCGGGATCAGATTCGCATCGATAATGACTTCTTTTACCTGACGCTGGCTGTCGATGATCACCGCATTACTGGTCAGTTCCGCAGCGGTACCGGCCGTGGTGTTGACCGCCACCAGAAATACGCCCGGTTTCGTCACTTTGCCGACGCCGGAATAAATCGTCACCGGCCCCGGATTGGCTGTCAGAATTTTGATGCCTTTTGCGGTATCAATCGGGCTGCCGCCGCCGAAACCAATCAGATAATCGCAATGATTTTCCTGATACTGACGGAAACCTTCGTCAACGTGTGCGGAAGTCGGATTAGGCACCACGCCGCCGTATAACGCATACGGCAGCCCGGCGGCTTTCAGTGCGGAGAACAGGCCATCGAGCAGACCTAACTCGACCAGCTGACCGTCAGTGACGATCAGCGCTTTGCCCGGTTGTTTTATCGCCAGCATCGCAACCATATCGCTGATCGCGCCCTGGCCGTGGAGGCTGATTTTTGGAAGAGCAAGCATGAAACTCATAAAATTCCCTCTCATATTTTATTTAAAATCAATATCCTGACCGCGCGGCTCCTGATCTGCGCCGGTCCCGGCGACAGGAAACTTTCCGTCGTTCCTGTGCCGGGTTTTTAATAAGTGGGAGCCTTAATGGCCGGTTCAGGCTTTTAAAGCGGCCTCAAAAGGTGTGACGTCAAAACGTTTAGCTAGCGCAATCAGCTCGTCGGTTTGGATCGTCTGTTTCATCCCACCCATTGAAATCACTTTCACCAGTATTTCCGCTGATTTTTCCGCGGTGTCGATCAGACCAAAGGCGTCATCAAGCGTCGGGCCGCAGCCGAAGATCCCGTGGAAGGCCCACAGCACCAGGCTGTGATGTTGCATCCGGTCGGAAGTGGCTGCGCCGATGCCGTCGGTGCCCGGGACCATCCACGGCACAATGCCCACGCCGTCGGGGAAGACCACCAGACATTCGGTGCTGCATTCCCACAGCTTGCGGGTGATTTTCGCGCTGTCGGGTTCCAGCACATAAGTCAGCGCAATAAGATTTGTCGCGTGGCAGTGCATGATCACGCGATCTTGCCCGTTCGTGACGCGTTTACGCACGGCGTGTGATTGCAGATGCGATGCCAGTTCAGACGTCGGCAGGCCGCCCGCGGTCAGGCCCCACAGGATTTTGTAGCTGGCGCCTTTGTCATCGAGCTGAATCACCGTCAGCGCTTCGGCAGGGGCGAGCTGCACATTGCGGAAGAATTTGCCGGAGCCGGTCACAATGAAATATTCGTTAGCCAGATCCGGCGCGTGCTGGGTCAGTTCAACCTGACGCGGCTGGGCGTAAAAATCATTTTTGTACGGTGCCACATCTTCCGGTAGCAGACGCATACTGACGTTGCCGCCGTTGCGCTCGTCCCAGCCTTTCAGCCACATATCGGTGGTCGCTTTGACCATGCCCTGTACAAACCACGCGCTAAATAATGTTTTCATCAGTTCTTTCCTGCGAATAAGGTGAATGCTTTTCAGCCATAAATTCTTCGATAATCAGCGTTTTGCCAGCACGCTGGTTTCGTAATGACGAACGGTATCCAGCCACTGAGCGCCGACCGGCACGTCGTGACGCTGGCAATACATGTCCCAGACGGCCTGCCACGGCAGCGATTTTTGTTCTTCCAGCAGGGCCAGGCGGCCGGTGTAATCGCCTTCGACTTCCAGTTTTTTCAGCAGGTCGGTCGGTTCCAGCAGCGCTTTCAGCAAGGCTTTTTTCATGTTGCGGGTGCCAATAACCCAGGCGGCGATGCGGTTGATGGAAGCGTCGAAGAAATCCAGCCCGATATGCACGCGGTTGAACAGGTTATGGCGCACGATTTCGCTGGCGATGGCCTGCGTTTCGTCATCCAGCAGCACGACGTGGTCGCTGTCCCAGCGCACCGGACGGCTGACGTGCAGCAGCAGGCGCGGCACATACAACATGGCGGCCGAGATTTTGTCGGAGATCACTTCGGTCGGATGGAAATGCCCTGCATCGAGGCACAGCGCGGTGCCGCGGCTGGCGGCGTAGCCCAGATAGAATTCGTTGGAGCCGACGGTGTAGCTTTCAGAGCCGATGCCGAAAAGTTTGCTTTCGACGGCGTCGATGTGTTCGGTGATATCAAACTTCTCGGCAATCACTTCGTCGAGCGCACTCATCAGGCGCTGGCGCGGTGCCAGACGATCCACGGTGACATCTTTCATGCCGTCCGGAACCCAGATATTCATGACGGAAGGCGTGCCCAGCGCGCGACCAAAGGAGGCGGAAACGCGACGGCTGGCCTGACAATGTTCAATCCAGAACTGGCGGATTTCCGGATTGGCGCTGGAGAGCGTGAAGCCGTCCGCGCTCATCGGATGCGAAAAACAGGACGGGTTAAAGTCCAGACCCAGTTTGTTTTTCTTCGCCCAGTCGACCCAGCCGGTGAAATGCTTCGGTTCGATTTCATTGCGCGGAACCGGATTATCGGATTCCAGATAAATAGCATGCAGATTCAGGCGATTAGGGCCGGGGATCATTGAGATCGCCAGTTCTAAATCTGCCCGCAGCTGTTGTGCATTCCGCGCTTTGCCGGGGTAATTGCCGGTCGCCTGAATACCGCCGGTCAGCCCGCCTTCTGGATTTTCAAAACCCGCGACGTCATCCCCCTGCCAGCAATGAATGGAAACCGGCAGGGAATCGAGTTGTTTGATTGCGGCTTCGGCATCAATGCCCAGCTGGGCAAAACGTTCTTTGGCTAGCGTCCATGCGTGATCGATAGATGAAGTCATACTGCGAGCTCCTCATTGGCGTGACAGAGCGCCTGAAAACGGCGCCAGTGAATTGGGAAATCCTCGTGAATACGGGGGAGGTAGTGGCGTTGTTCGAAATTCGTGGCGACAATGCGACGAAATTCAGCGGCATCTTTTACGGCATCAAGGGCCATCAGCTGGCAGCCGATATTGCCAAGCGTGGAGGCTTCAACCGGCCCGGCGCTGACGTTTACCTGACAGGTGTCTGCGCAAAGCTGGTTCAGGAACTGGTTCTGGCTGCCACCGCCGACAATGTGAATGTCGCGAAGCGGCTCGCCTTGCAGCTTCGCCAGCTGAACGGCCACCTGCCGGTACAACATGGCAAGACTGTCGAAAATACAGCGTGCCAGTTCAGCCGGTGAGACCGGAACCGGTTCTCCCGCCTGTCCGCAGGCTTCGCGGATGGCATCGACCATTGACGGCGGATTGATAAAGCGGTCTTCGTTCGGGTTAATCAGATAGGTGAACGGCGGGACGTTTTTGGCCAGCGTAATTAATGAAGGCAGGTCCTGAATATTCAGTTCGCGGCAGACGCGCTGGAACAGCCATAACCCCATAATATTGCTCAGTACGCGGTAGCTGCCGTTGATGCCGCCTTCATTAGTGACATTGTCGTGCATCGCGCCGGCGTGATTGAACGCTTTCGGGCTTTCGATGCCCATCAGCGACCAGGTGCCGGAACTGATATAGGCGCTGTGCGTGCCGGTGAGCGGCGCGGCCACGACTGCGCTGGCGGTGTCATGCGTGGCGACACTGAAAACGGGTACGCTGCGGCCGCGCGGGCTGTGCCACAGGCCGGGAGAATGGCCGGGCTGGCTCGGTTTTGTCAGCCATTGACGCGGTACGCCTGCCAGTTTCAGCAGATCTTCATCCCAGTCGCCGGTGGAAATATTCAGCATCTGCGTGGTGCTGGCGTTGGTGTATTCCTGATTCAGCTTGCCGGTAAGACGGTAAAGGAAATAATCCGGGATCATCAGCAGATGCGCGGCTTTTTCTACGACCTCAGGATGCTGTTCGCTCAGTGCACGCAACTGATAGAGCGTATTAAACGGCATAAACTGGATGCCAGTTTTCTGGTAAATCGCTTCGCGGCTCAGCTGTTGCTCCATCCGCGCCATGACGCCTTCGGTGCGGTTGTCGCGGTAGGAAACGGGCAACCCTACACGCTGGCCGTATTCGTCGATCAGGACATAATCCACACCCCAGGTATCAATGCCGATACCGTCGAGCTGAATGCCCGACGCATCCAGGCGGTTCAGCCCCTCGAGAATGTGCTTTTCAAGCGCATCAAGATCCCAGGTTTCGTGACCGTCTACGTGCATCAGGTTATTGGGAAAACGGTGAATTTCTTTCAGCGTCAGCGTTGCTGCCGGGTCTGCATCGTGGCGGGTAAACGTCGCCAGCATTACCCGGCCGCTGGAAGCGCCGAGGTCAATAGCGGCAAGATGGTGAGTTCTCATAGCGGCCATTCCTTATTGAATATGCGGCCAGTGTAGGGGAGGCGTTGCGGGGTCACCTTCCGGTGATTGCCATCGGTTTTGACGGGATGGCAGCATTAAAAAGGTAGATGCGAGGCAGATCACAGATCAGCCGAAAGCTGGCGCTGGCGAGGTTTTGCAAACGGGGATGCGGGCGGGGAGGGCGACTGTGATCTTGGCCGCAGATCTGTTGCGTGAAGGGGTGAATCTTAAAAATCTGACCGTTTATGACGTTTTTCACGCCGCCGTTTGAAGGCAAGAACGGCACGCGCAGGGTAGGGTTGTTTTCCGAAGCATCATGATTTCCTGAACCGGAGGCGATAAATGACGTTACTGAAGGGTGATGATTATTTTGCGGCACCTGAGCTGACTGTGACGGTTGAGCGGCGTCTGCCGCAAGACGTTTTCCCGGAGCATTACCACGATTTCCACGAGATTATGCTGGTGGAAAGCGGATCGGGCGTGCACATCTTTAATGACAATCCGTATACCCTGACTGCCGGAACGGTGTGTTTTGTCCGCGCCAGCGATCATCATTTGTTTGAAAATGTGGATAACCTGCGGCTGACCAATGTGCTTTTCCGTTCGCCAAAAGCGTTTCGCTTTATTCAGGATGTCGGCCATTTTCTGCCACAGGAGCATCACTATCAGTCGCAGATCCACTGGCAGCTCAGCCCGTGCGTGTTGCATCAGGTTCTGAACTGTATCGCGCAGCTGGAAGCGCTGCCCGCCAGTGTAGAAATGGAACACATCGCCACGCGCGAAAGCCTGTTTTTACAGTTGCTGATCCTGCTTTATCAGGACTGTTTTCAGCCACAATTGCGAGATACCTCGGAAAACAAGGTTAACCAACTTTTGCAATGGCTCCAGTCACATTACAGTGAGGACGTTAACTGGACCGAGGCCGCAGAACGTTTTTCGCTGGCGCTGCGCACGCTGCACCGGCAGATGAAGCATTACACCGGCATGACGCCGCAGCGGTATCTCAACCGCCTGCGCCTGCTGGAAGCCCGCCGTCGTTTACATCACAGCGATCAGAGCATTACGGATATCGCTTATGCCTGCGGGTTCAGTGACAGTAACCATTTCTCGACGCAGTTCCGTCGGGAATTTTCGGTGTCGCCAAAACTCATGCGTGATCAGCTACGTTAAGCGGTGCCTCTCGTGCGCTCAGGTTTTTGCCTGAGCCGCCTCGTTTATCTTGCCGTCAAACGGGTATGGGATTGCTGCTATGTCTTTAAGACTCAATAAAAATGACCTCTTTCTGACCGGGATGAACTCGGTGGTGGTAGAAGAGCGCCATCCGCAGGCGGATTTCCCCACCCATGACCACGATTTCGATGAACTGGTGATCGTCTGGCGTGGCAACGGCATGCATATCTGGAACGATATTCCCTATCCCATTACCTGCGGCGACCTGTTTTACATCAACGCCAGAGACCGGCACAGCTATGAATCGGCCAATGAACTGGCGCTCGATAATGTGCTGTTTTGCCGTGAACGTTTCCGGCTGGAAGCCGACTGGGCGCAATTATTGCCGGGAGAAAATGCCAGCCAGGAACAGCGTTACTGGCGGCTGAGCACGCTCGGGATGTCCGTTTTGCGCGATAAAGTGGATGAGCTGGCGAAGGAGTGTATGAAATCCGAGCCGCTGTCTGTTCAGCTGAGCGAAGCGTTGCTGATGCAGCTGGCGCTGCTCTTGCTACGCTTCCGGCACCGGCCAGACAGCGGTGTGTTGCCCGACGCACATCAGCTGGATTTATTGCTTATGGCGCTGCGGGCAGGCATTGCCGAACCGTTCCATCTGGAGACGTTTTGTCAGCAACATCAGTTGAATCCCCGCAGCCTGCGCGCGTTATTCAAGCAACACACCGGGCTAAGCGTGATGAACTATTTGCGCCAGCTCAGGTTGTGCCGGGCAATGAGTTTGCTGCGTTATGGCAACAAGGCGATCGGTGACGTGGCCGCCGAATGCGGCTTTGACGACAGTAATTATTTTTCCGTGGTGTTCAACCGTGCGTACGGTGTTTCGCCGAGGGATTACCGGCAGCGGTTTATTGCTCAGGCCAAAAAGACGCCGCCGCAGCCTTTTTCGCTGATTGCGGCGGATTGATAACGGCAAAGCACGCTCTGCCGCCAGGGTTTACGGTGGAAAAATCAGAGTGCCATTCCCAGCCCGACGATATTGGCAGCCAGAATAATCACCAGCGCACCTAGGCAGAGAATGCGAACCGGTTTTCTGCCGACGCCCGCCCATTCTTTCAGAACAAGACCGATGATCCCGCCACACAGCACGTAGAAACTCATGTGCAACATCCAGCTCATGTAGTCGTATTCGATGGGAATGCTCGCGTGTCCCCAGGCGTAAAAGAAGAATTGCAGATACCACATGGTGCCGCCCAGGATGGAGAACAGGATATTGGCCACCAGCAGGGATTTCGCCACGGACATGTCTGCCCTGAATGAAAGGTTTTTTCGTGTCGCAAGACGGATGATGCAAAAACCGAGGTTGACGAGAGCGCCGCCGCCCATGATCACTACATAACTTGGGAGGGCAACGTAGAGCGGGTCGATGCCCAGTGCGCGTGCTGCGTCGTGCATCGGCACTGCTGCACTCATCGCAAACGACATCCCGGCGGAGAAAATCCCGCACATCACCGCCAGAATCAGCCCTTTTTTCAGGTTAAATTCTTCCGCCTGAATCCCCAGCGCTTTCTCTTTCAGATAACCCGCGTAACTGACAATCGCCACGCCAATCACCGCCACCAGCACGCCGAGCAACGTTAACCGGCCACCGGCGGTACCGAACAGCATACCGATTTTGCCTTGCAGGACCGGGGTCATCAGCGTGCCGATAATCAGGGTGATCCCGATGGCGATGCCTATCCCCAGCGACATCCCGAGATAGCGCATCGTGAGGCCGTAGTTGATGTTCCCGATGCCCCACATCGCCCCGAACAGGAAAACCGGCAGCAGGGTGGCAAAGCTGAACGAGCCGTAATACGCCCAGAAATCGGGCAGAAGTACGTAGCTCAACGCCCACGGTAAAATAATCCAGGAAAAGAAACCGCCCAGCGACCACATGGTCTCCCAGGACCAGCTTTTCACTTGCTTGAAAGGTGCATAGAAGCAGGCTGCGCTGGCCGCTCCTATCAGATGCCAGATAATCCCTAAAACTATCGAACTGTTCATACACCGGACCTTTTGTTATGTAGAGAAACAGAGTGGTAATGAGGTGAATAAGCCTGCCGTAACATGCTGATCCGTCAGAAGTCAGTACGGCGGGTGGGCAACAGTGTAAGAAGTGTTCGATCAGGGAGCCTTCCGGTCAGTGCCACGGGAAAATAGCCTCTGGCACTCGCCGGAAGGTGGGCGTGAGAGAGTTCACAAATTTTGAAACAGGCTAAATAATGGCGTTAAAACAATAAAGTAGACGGGTTTTGTAACATAAAACCTGGCGGGAAAAAGCAATATTCTGTGGGGGCGATGAGAAAACAACGTCGGGATTAGGATTATTTTTATACATCTTATTTTTGTGGGGATTTACAAAATGGAAGGGGTATTTAAGCAGGGCGTTCAGTCAGGCGGGTAACAGGGTTTTGTAACATTCAATAAGGTAAACAAGCTGTTTAACTTTCAGCCTGAACCATTAATCAGGCCGAAAGTTGAATGATTATGCAGTGATAATGAATGAGCGCGCTTTATTATCGAACAGGGCGGCAGCATCATTATCGCTGGCAAAAATAATAACAATGAGCGCGCTGTTATCAATGCTACTTTCCGGCAATTATCAGGCTAATTTTTCTTCAGCGATTTCGTGGCGCTCATTATTCTCTTCCCATGCATAAAATATTTTATTACGCCCGCTATTTTTGGCTTTATACAGTGAGGCGTCAGCGTTGCCCAAGGCACTAATAAAATCGCCCTCTTCCAGCGCAGCTAACCCGGCGCTGACGGTAACGTGAGTCGAGACCTGTGCGTTAAACAAATGCGGGATATTCAGGCCCAGAACCTTATTCTGAATGCGTTCTGCCATCCGGATTGCGTGTTCCTGCTTCACGTTCGACATCAGCACCAGAAACTCTTCTCCGCCATAACGAACGACCACATCCCGCGAACGTACGGCGTCACGAATGGCGGCAGAAACGCGCACCAGCGCCTGATCGCCCATGCTGTGGCCGTAATTGTCGTTGTAGGCTTTGAAGTGATCGATATCGAGCAGCATCACGTAATGGCCGGAAGCCTGATTAAAGAGGGTTTCCAGCTTGTTCTGCAAACCACGGCGGTTGTACAGGCCGGTGAGCGGATCCAGCATACTGAGATCGCTGAACTTTTCCCTTTCGCTGTAGAGATTCGACACCATGCGGCGGGTGAATTCGTCGCTACGTTTGAGCATCAGGTGATGCAGCCACAAACCAATCAGTGGCAACATAACGGTGAACAGGATATGCCCGATGTGCTGAAAGTCATCCAGGAAGATGACGCAAAGAGTGGAAGGTACTGCATGCAGGCAAAAAGCCAGAAAATTATCTGACAAAGCGATGGCGCTGATAAAGAATATACTGAGTAAGCTGATCACCAGATAATTTTTATCTGTTTGCCCGACTTCCTCAAAACGTAATGCTATTTGCCAGGCCCATAACAGACCGACAATCACAGAACACATATTCAGATGTGAAGAGTAATTTTTCTTACTGAAAAAAGAAAATATTAACCCGCCACAACAAAGTGCAAAAATCAGTATCAGCGGGAAGGGTGTCGCCGCTGCATTGTCGGGGGGATAAACCATCGAAAATAGCGCCGTGGCACTATTTAAAAAAAAGAATAGGAGCATCGCCAGCCGATGTTTGCTTCTCAGCAGTTCATCATAGGAATGAGATATCATCAAATTTACTCTATTTAGCGTCTGTTGTTCTGAATAGATAAAGATTCTTATCGCCCTATACCGCGTGCTTATTCCATTAAGACAAGTTTCATGCAGGCAGGCTAATAGTTTTAATAGGTAATTATTAGAATTC
>NZ_JAFMOZ010000087.1:0-26130 GCF_019049615.1 Rahnella sp. BCC 1045
ATATCGGAGATGCTATTTTCAATTTTCTGCTCAATGTCTTCGCTCATTCCTTAACCTCTTAGTTGATAATTGACTGTTAACAAAACTTTGACGGCTACAGGCTTTAAATAAAGTCAGAGCATTCAAATTAGTTTATGTAAAAGCTATTATCGGCATCCCCTTTGAAATCTTTAGTTTTTTTATCAAATATACCGTCGCGGCACTTCAAGCCCCCGAAACCCTGCGCCGGTTGCTGCAGGCTACAACGCCGGCTGGCTGGGAAAAACGGACTATCCGCAAGTAGCAGCGAGTTACGCTATGCGCTGGCGATTTATCAATTCCGTGCCAGGAATTATCCCCGCGCTTTTCTATTCCATCATCATTCAGCCAAAAAACAAAAAAGCCCACCCAATCTTCCGGGCGGGCTTTCAACTTAATACTTCAACTCACCCCATCTCAAATATCAAAACGGTCCAGATTCATTACTTTGGTCCAGGCGGCGACGAAGTCCTTCACGAATTTCTCTTTCGCATCGCTGCTGGCGTAAACCTCGGCGCTGGCACGCAGAACGGCATTCGAGCCAAACACCAGATCGGCGCGGGTGGCGGTGAATTTGGATTCCCCCGTGACGCGGTCACGACCTTCGAAACGTTCACCGGTGGAATCAGTGGCTTTCCATTCAGTGCGCATATCGAGCAGATTGGTGAAGAAGTCCGCGTTCAGCTCACCGGTTTTATCCGTGAATACGCCGTGCTGGCTGCCGTCGAAGTTGGTTCCCAGCGCACGCAATCCGCCAATCAGTACCGTTAACTCCGGTACGGTCAGCGTCAGTTGCTGGGCCTTGTCGATCAGGAGATTTTCAGTCGAGGTTTTGCCGGTATCACCGCGATAGTTGCGGAAACCATCGGCTCTCGGTTTGAGCAAATCAAACGACTCAACATCGGTCTGATCCTGACGCGCATCCACACGCCCCGGCGTGAACGGGACGTCGATGTCGACGTTAGCCGCTTTCGCTGCTTTTTCCACACCGACGACGCCCGCCAGCACAATCACATCCGCCAGCGACGCTTTCGGATGCGACTGCTGAATGGACTCCAGCACAGGCAACACGCGCACCGCTGCGGCGTTAACATCCCATTGTCTTTGCGGCAGTAACGCAAGACGCGCACCGTTTGCCCCGCCGCGTTTATCACCGCCACGGAACGTCGAGGCCGATGCCCACGCCACCGACGCCAGTTCGCCCGCCGTCAGGCCGGACGCCGCAATCTTCTCTTTCAGCACGGCGATATCAGCAACGGTCGGATGATAAACCGGCACCGGCAACGGATCCTGCCAGATTAAGTCTTCTTTCGGCACTTCCGGCCCGATATAACGCGCTTTCGGCCCCATATCGCGGTGGGTCAGTTTGTACCAGGCTCTGGCAAATGTTTCGTTAAAGGCCTGAGGATCGCTGTGGAACCGGCGCGAAATCCTCTCAAATTCCGGGTCAAATCGCAGCGTCAGGTCAGTGACCAGCATGGTCGGTTTGCGTTTTTTCGAAGTATCGAACGGATCAGGAATGATATCCGGCGCATCGGCCGCTTCAAACTGAATAGCGCCCGCCGGGCTGCGGGTCTGCACCCACTCATATTTGAACAGGTTTTCGAAGAAGTAGTTGCTCCACTGGGTTGGCGTTTGCGACCAGATGACTTCCAGACCGGACGTGATGGCATCCGGCCCGGCACCGCTGCCGTAGCTGTTTGCCCAACCCAGACCCTGCGCTTCGATCGGAGCGGTTTCCGGGTCAACGTCCACATGGCTGGCTTGTGCGGCACCGTGAGTTTTACCCAGCGTATGGCCACCGGCGATTAACGCGACAATTTCTTCATCGTTCATGCCCATGTTGCCGAACGTGGCGCGGATGGCCGGAGCCGCAGAGGCCGGATCACCGCTGTGGTTCGGGCCTTCAGGGTTGACGTAAATCAGCCCCATTTCGGTGGCGCCCAATGGAGATTTGGCAAGTTCTTCAGGATGACGATGTTCCAGCCAGGTGGTTTCGTCGCCCCAGTTCACATCCAGATCCGGTTCCCAGACGTCTTCACGCCCGGCACCAAATCCAAAGGTGCGGAAACCGGAATTCTCCAGCGCGACATTACCCGCCAGAATATAGAGATCGGCCCAGGAAATTTTTTGGCCGTATTTTTGTTTCACCGGCCACAGCAGGCGGCGCGCTTTGTCGAGGCTGACGTTATCCGGCCAGGAGTTCAGCGGTGCAAAACGTTGCTGACCACGGCCTGAACCACCACGGCCATCAACGGAACGGTATGTCCCGGCGCTGTGCCATGCCAGGCGAATAAAAAGACCAATGTAGCTGCCCCAGTCCGCAGGCCACCAGGGTTGCGACTCGGTCAGGACGCCTTTGATATCGGCTTTGAGCGCGGAGTAATCTAATTTGGCGAATTCTTTGCGGTAATCAAACGCCTCGCCCAACGGGTTTGAGCGGGCGGAATGCTGGTTCAGTAAATCGGTTCTGAGCTGGTTTGGCCACCAGTCGCGATTGCTTGTCCCGCCGCCAGACGTTTCATTCGTTTTTCCTGCATGAAAAGGACATTTACCGCCGGAGGCTTCACGCTCTGCTTCAACAATGGGTTTTGCGTCGTTTGCTTCTTCATCAATAGAACTGCTCATGCTCACACTCCTGTTATGTAGTCTCATTGCTACTCTATACGCGGATTTAAACCAGTCACATCTGGAACATCCTATGCATTTGATAGACCTTCCCTTCTGATCTCAGCGTTCGTTCTGTGAGTTTCCACAATTTCTGAATCCCGACACTGATTATAGAATAGCCAGTTAAAGTAAAAGGCTACTTTGCCGGTGTCGCAAAATGAAAAAAGCCCGCGCAGGAGATTGAGCGGGCTTTGGGTTTTTTATCGTCACGCAGCGCCGTTAGCGCGCAGAGGCCACCGGCTCCGCAGGCAAAATGGCTTTCAGCAAATACCGTGTGTATTCATGCTGTGGCTGTGTGAAAAGTGCCCCGCTTTCCCCTTCTTCGACGATTCTTCCCTGATACATCACGCCGACCCGATCCGCGACGTGCCGCACAACATTTAAATCATGCGAGATAAACAGATAGGCCAGCCCGTATTCGCGCTGGAGCGACATCAGCAAATTGAGAATTTGCGACTGAATCGACACGTCCAGCGCGGAAACCGGTTCATCACAAACGATCAGCTTCGGACGCAGGATAAGCGCCCGTGCAATGCCGATACGCTGCCGCTGTCCGCCGGAAAACTGCTGCGGATAACGCCCGGCATCGGTGGCATTGAGCCCGACCTGTACCAGCATTTCCACCACAGCCTTCTTCCGTTGATTGGCATCTTTTACGCCATGAATAATCAGCGGTTCTTCGATGCTGTAGCCCACGGTACGTTTCGGGTCAAGCGTTGAAAGCGGATCCTGAAAAATGATCTGGATGTCTTTGCGCAGGCTCCGCCATTGTGCGGCGTTGCGCGTCAGCAGCGGGACGCCGTCAAACTCGACTGTTCCACCTGAGGCGGGCGTCAGCCCTAAAATTGTGCGTCCGGTGGTGCTTTTCCCGCTACCAGACTCCCCGACCAGCGCGTAGGTTTCCCCGGCATGGATCGTGAAACTGACACCCTGTACGGCGTGGACGCTGTGGCCGCGCCGGTGAAAGGTTTTCGACAAATTATCGACCCGCAGCAGTGGCTGGCTCATGACGGGGATCCTGTGTTTTCAGCGTACCAGCAGCGCACCTGATGGGGCGCGCCACCCAGCGTACGTAGCGGCGGCGAGTCTTCAAGGCACCGCGTAGTTGCCCGGGAGCAGCGTCCGGCAAAGGCACAGCCCTGCGGTAAAGCGTCAAGTGCCGGAACGCTGCCGCGAATTTCATCCAGCCGGGATTTGGGTTCCCGACCGGCAGATGGCCGTGCCGCCAGCAGTGCCCGCGTATACGGATGACGCGGATGTTGAAACAGCGTCACAACGTCCGTTTCCTCCACCACTTGCCCGGCATAGAGCACGACGACGCGCTGGCAAAGCCTCGCCACCACGCTGAGATCGTGCGTGATAATCACGATACCCATCGCAGACTGCCGTTTGATGTCATCGAGCAGATCCAGAATCTGCGCCTGAATGGTCGCGTCCAGTGCGGTCGTAGGCTCATCGGCAATGAGCAACGAAGGCGCATTGGAGACGGCTATCGCAATCATCACGCGCTGACGCATCCCTCCCGAAAGCTCATGCGGATAAGCGCTGGCGCAGCGTGCCGGTTCGGGGATCCCGACCTGTTCCAGCAGGCTGATAACTTTTTCCCGACGCTGCTGCCGCTTCAGTGACGTATGCAAACGCAGGCTTTCTTCAATCTGAAAGCCAATGGTGAAAACCGGATTTAAACTGGACAGCGGATCCTGAAAAATCATCGCGATATCACGACCGCTGCGCCGCCTGCGGGTTCCTGACGAAAGCACATCCAGCCGTTCGCCGGAAAGTATAATTTCGCCATCAACCCGGCTGGTTCGCGGCGTCAGTAACCCCATCAGCGCCTGCGCAGTGACGCTTTTACCGCAGCCGGATTCGCCGATAATGCCGAGTGTTTCATGGCGCCCAACGTCAAAAGAGACATCGCGCACCGGCGTCACCACGCCTTTTGGCGTCGCAAAGCTGACCTGCAAATTATTCACCCGCAGCAAGTGTGGTTCGTCGAGAGGATCAGCCACGCTGTGCTCCTTTTTTCAACTGACGCATAACGCGCACAGGCAGGGCTTTCAGGCCCGGTTCCGCGCCGTCACGCAAATCATCCCCGATGATATTGAGCGCCAGAATCAGCAGCACGATGGCGATCCCGGGAAAAAATGTCATCCACCACGCAGTGAAAATCACCGCTTTGCCTTCCAGTAATAAATTACCGAGGCTTGGCGTGGGCGCAGGCACGCCGGAGCCGAGAAAACTTAGCGCCGCTTCCGTCAGGATCGCCACCGAAAAGACCCACGTCACCTGCACAATTAGCGGCGAAATGACATTCGGTAGCAGGTGCAACCAGATGATGCGCCCGGACGACGCGCCCTGCGCCCGCAGCGCTTCAATGAAATTTTTCTCTTTGACCACCATCGCCGCGCCGCGGATAACACGGGCTATCGACGGCACATACACCAGCGATAACGCCAGCACTACATTGGCGATATTCGGCCCCAGCACGCCGACAATTGCGATCGCCAGCAGTAATGAAGGGAAGGCAAACAGGCCGTCGCACACACGCATCAGAATCAGGTCCAGCGGGCGGAACCAGGCGCACATCAGCCCGACGGTCAGCCCCGTAAATCCGGCAATCAGCGCCACTGCCGCACCGACGGACAGTGAAACGCGTACCGCCACGGCAACCCGTACAAACAGGTCCCGGCCAAAATTATCTGTGCCAAACCAGTGCGCAGCATCCGGCGGTTTAAGGCGGCTTAGCGGGTCAATACTGTAGGCGTCGTAAGGGCTAAACAGGCTGCTGCAAAATGAGAGCAACACAATCGCCACCAGCACGCCGCCCCAGAAAAACAGCCTGGTATTGTTATGCAGCATCAGTTTTCACTTCCTTCAACGGACAGTCGCGGATCGGCCAGATAACTGAGCACATCAACCAGCAAATTGATCAGCACGTAGCAGACGGTAATCAGCAGAACCACCCCCTGAATCACAGTAAAGTCGCGTCGTTCAATGGAGTCCACAATCAGTGAACCGATACCCGGAATACCGAATACACTTTCAATGACAATCGTTCCTGTGACCAGCGAGGCAAAAGATTCACCGCAAATAGTAAGCACCGGGATCAGCGCGTTTTTCAACGTGTGACGCAGCAAAACCAGAGATTCCGGTACGCCTTTGGCGCGGGCAGTATTGATGTAATTCTCCTGCAAAACGTCGAGCATCACCGCGCGTGTCATGCGCGAGATCAGCGCAGCAATGCGAAATCCCAGCGCAATCGCCGGAAGCGTCAGATACCAGAGGTTCAGCAACCCGTCATCGTTGGTGGAACGATAACCGACCACCGGAAACCACCGCAGCCTGACGGCGAAGACAAAGATCAGGAACAGCCCCAGCAGGAAACCCGGCACCGACATTCCGAACGTCGCCAGCGACCGGATCACCCTGTCTGCCAGCCGTCCATGTTGCCAGGCGCTGACCACGCCCCCCGCCAGCCCGAAAGTAAGCGCAATCGCCAGCGCGTATAATGCCAGCGACATCGTCGGCGCGAGGTGCTGCATAAACAGGTCGGTAACGCTGGCATTGAGAAACAAAGAGTGGCCGAGATCACCGGAAATCACCGCACCAAACCAGCGCACAAACTGCGCCAGCAGCGGCTGATCCAACCCCATCTGCTGGCGCAGCGTTGCGATATCCTGCGGGCTGGCATCGTTACCGAGGATCACCAGCACCGGATCACCCGGCGCCAGATGTACCAGGCAAAACACCACCAGCGATACCACAAACAATACGGGCAACAGCGCCATCAGCCGGTGAAACAGAAACCACTTCATAAATCTCTCCCGTCAGGGCTGGGTGACCGTCACATTCCACAGCACTGGCCCGATCAGGTCATGGTAACCGTGCACGTTTTTCTTAATAGCGACCGGCTCCGGCGTGGTTCGTCCAAGCACAATGACCGGCAGGTATTGCCACGTCAGTACGTTAAGCTTATCAACCAGCCCTCTGGCGTCTTTTAGCGAGTGTGCCTGCTTGATGCCATCCAGAACCGTATCGATTTCCGGGCTGTTGCTCAGGCCGGGAAATCTGGCGCGGGAATCCAGGAAAGGATACTGATGCAGAACCTGTCGCATTGAGAATTCCAGTGCGCAGAGGTCGAAGTTTTTCGGATCCTGACGGCGCTGCAATACGGTCGGCCAGTCGTAGACATCCAGACGAGATTTCACGCCGATTTGCTTGAGAACCTGCTGTGCAACAATCGCCAGGTTGTAAAGTTCGGCATATTCTTTAGTGGCGATAATCACCACCTCCTGACCGTTGTAGCCAGACTCTTTCACCAGTTTGCGGGCTTCTTCGAGGTTATGCTGATTCCAGTACGGTTTACCCGCTTCGCTGTACCAGTCCACCTGCTCCGGGAAACCTAACGACGGATCTTCGACAAAAAAGCGCGGATCGCTGTAGCCAGCCAGCAGGGTCTGATGCACGTCGAGCGCCAGATTAAAGGCCTGGCGCAGCTTAACGTTTGCAAACGGCCCCTGCTGCTTGTTAAACAAATATGTGATCAATGAACCGCCGCTTTCCGGCCGCGTCAGCGACAAATCCGGAAGATTGCTGAGTGCTTCAATATTGTCTTTTGGCAAATTGAAAACGATGTCGTATTCCCCGGTCATGGCACCCGCGAGGCGCGTTGACTCATCGGTGATATAACGGAACCAAATATCTTTGACGTCTGCTTTTTTCTCACCCGACAACCCGCTGGCCGGTTCTTTGCGTGAGACGTAATTGTCATTACGCGTCAGATGCAAATACTCGCCCTGCTTGAATTCCGCCAGTTTGTACGGCCCGGTGCCAACCAGTTCGGTGACCGGTTTTTTCGTGCTGTTCGCCTCGTCAATCAACCGTTCCGGCATGATAGCAGCGATATTTTTCACATCCGCCAGCACGTTAAGCGTGATCAGCGACGGCGCTGGCAACGTCAGCTGCACCGTTTTATCGTCTATTTTGGTAAATTGCGCGCCGGGCAGATTGGCTTTACCTTGCGTGGAAACCGCCAGCCAGCGGTTCATCGAGGCCACCACATCGTCGGCCGTCAGCCGTTGCCCGTCATGGAAATGTATGCCATCACGTAAGACAAACGTGTAGGTTTTCCGGTCGTCGCTGAGGGTGTAAGACGCCACCAGTTCCGGTACCGGCTCAAACTTATCGTTAAGGGTAAACAGCTCTTCAAAGATGTTCCTGTCCACATCTGACGTTGCATTATTGGTCGTCAGATAAGGGTCGAGTGTGCCAGGGCGGTTGCCGTAAGCAATGTTTAGCGTGGCGTTCCGGTTGACCGTTTCAGCCTGCGCGTTATCCCAGGGTAAAGCCGCCGCCAGCAAGAGTGCGGCGGCAGAAAACATCATCTTCATTTTGTTGTAGCTCCGGTAAGATCAGGCGGCGTTTGAGCGATTTTTTTGCCCGGCAAATTCATCTTTAGCGTCCTGCAAAAGCGCAGGTTCGGTGAGCAGACGCAGCCCGGTGCGGGCCAGCACCAGCGCGCCGGTGATCAGTGCGTCATAACCCTGAACAGAGTTGGCGGCTTCGCGAAAAGCGACGGTGTGGCCGATAAGATCGTCAGGTCCGATTTTGATGTACGGGTGCGCGGTCGGTACGGCGTGGCTGATATCACCCGCATCCGTCGAGCCTTTGCCCTCTTTTTCGCTCAGATCAACGGTTTCACCGGCGGCCGTGAATTCTTCCAGCAGCACGCCATTGAGCACATGATTGATATTGAAATCCCGCGGCCCGACCTGATGCTCAATTTTGACCGTTGTGCCTGTCGCCAGCGCCACGCCATCGGCAATTGCGCGGATCCGTGGCTCAAGCGCCAGCACTTCTTCCCGCGTATCCGCGCGGATGTAATAGTGCGCTGAGGCGTATTCAGGAATAACGTTCGGTGCCTGCCCGCCGTTGGTGATAATGCCGTGAACGCGCACACCGTCCGGCAGTTGCTGGCGCAAGACGCTGATACCGTTATAGAGCAACACCAGCGCATCCAGCGCATTAACGCCTTTATGCGGTGAGCTGCCGGCATGAGACGGCTTGCCATAAAAATGAAAATACAGATGATTATTTGCCAGCGACGGGCCGGAAAGCCGCGTTCTCCCGGACGGATGCACCATCAGCGCGACGTCCACATCATCCAGAAAACCGTGTTCGACAAAGCGCGCTTTTACGTTGCCGTTCAGGCCGCCTTTGCCCCGCAATCCGCCTTCTTCAGCCGGCGTACCCAGCACCAACACTTTGCCGCCGGTTTCACTGAGCGTATCACTCAGCGCCACGGCGGCCGCAATGCTGCTCACGCCAATAATGTTGTGACCGCAGGCATGGCCGATATCGATCAGCGCGTCGTACTCCGCAAGATAGGCAATGGTCGGGCCGGGTTCACCGCTGTCTTTTACGGCGTAAAACGCGGTTTCATGCCCGGCAACGTTGGACGTCACGCTGAAGCCGTGTTTTTGCAGCAACGTCGTGAGCACGTCGTTGGCATAATATTCGTTATTCCCGGTTTCCGGATGCGCATGAATGTCCCTGGATATCGCAATATAGTCGTCACGGTGCTGATGAATACTCTGTTCCAGCCGGGCTTTTAATTCGCTATTGCTCATTGTTTTCACCTTTATATTGATGACAGTTAATTCATTTCAGAGAGTGTTCAGATGACGTTTCGCCTCCTGGCGGACGCGATGTAAAACGTGATGTTTGATTTCGCTGTACTGCGGATGCTCTGCAAGGGTTTCGATATCGCGTTCACGGCCAAAGGGAGAGACAATTTCTTCGACGATCTTGCCCGGTTTAGCCGACATCACCAGAATGCGGTCTGCAAGAAACAGCGCTTCCTCTACGTCATGCGTGACAAACAGCAGCGTGGTGTCGGTTTCCAGCCACGCTGAGCGCAGCAGTTCCTGCATCATCAGGCGGGTCTGGGCGTCGAGCGCGCCAAAGGGCTCGTCGAGTAACAAGACTTCCGGACCGGGTAACCACGCACGGGCCAGCGCCACACGTTGTTTCATCCCGCCGGATAACTGCCACGGCGCATGATGCTCAAAGCCTTGCAACCCGACGCGCGCCAGCCAGTCCATGGCTTCGGCGTTAACGTCCTCCTTGCGATGCCTGCTCAGACGCGGGCCAAACGTGACGTTATCAAGCACCGACAGCCACGGAAATAAATTCGGTTGCTGGAAGATCATGCCCCGCGCCGGGCCGGGTTTTTGTACAATCTTGCCGCCGCAAAGCACACGACCGGTATCGGGCTGAAGAAAGCCTGCGACCAGATTAAGGATGGTGGATTTGCCGCAACCCGACGGCCCGAGCAAAACGACAAATTCGCCCTTTTGCAACGTTAAGGAGATGTCTTCCAGCACGGTGAAGGCGTGCGGTTTTGCGGTAAACTGCAACGACACGTCTTCAAGCGCAATTTGTTCAGCCATTATTCTTTTCCCGCCCAGGGCACAAACAGGCGTTGCAGCCCCAGAAGTAATAAGTCCAGCAAATACCCAATGCCGCCGAGCAGCAAAATGCCCAGCATGACAATATCCGTACGTAAATATGAACTGGCGTTGATGACCATCCAGCCCAGTCCCGAACTGGCGGCGACCATTTCAGCGGCAATCAGCGACGTCCAGCCGATCCCGACCGACAACCTGACCGTCGTGAAAAGCTCCGGCAGCGCATCGGGCAGCACCACGCGCAGGAAAATCTGCCTGCGTGATGCCCCGAGCGTTTGCGCCACCCGAATGCGCGAACGCCCGATGCGCTCGACGGCGGCATTCGCGCCAACCACAACGCTCAGAAATGTGGCGATGAAAATGAGGAAGAACTTGGAGGCTTCGCCGATACCCAGCCAGACGACGGCCAGCGGGATCAGTGCAATCTTAGGCAGAGGACGCAGAAACTGAACGAACGGATTAAGTACCGCCGACAGCCCTTCCGATAATCCCATCAGCAGCCCCAGCGGAATGCCTAAAATAACCGCCACCGAAAAAGCACTCAGCGCCCGTGCCAGACTGACCGCGACGTGCTGCCATAACGGCACCTGACGGTAACCGTCGGCCAGCAACTCTTCGGTAGTCAGGCCGATGTCGGTCAGCGAAGGCAGCAGCAGCGGATCCACCCACTGCCTTGTCGCGGCGATTTGCCAGAGAGCAAAGAAAATCCCGACCGATATCACGCTGATCGTGATGTGTTGCCCCATCTTCATTTTGCGGTGGCTGCCGCATCACGGATGTATTGGGAGTTGATGGCATTGTCCCAGCTGGCCGGAATATCACGCTTACGCAGTTCGCCAATGCCTGCGAGGAAATCCGAGGTTTTCGTCAGCGCTTTGCCGATACCGCTGTCGCTGGTTTGCGTGCCGTTCCCCAACCACGCCGCCGTGCCCTGCTCCGCCAGCGTCGGATATTCCAGCCCGCCCAGCGTGTTGGCCGCCGTGGTCACCGGCGCGCCCACTTCTTTGGCCACGATGGCCGCCGCATGCTCCGGATCGCGTTTAAACTCGTCCACTTTTTGCTGATGAACGCGCAGGAATGCGGTGACAACTTCCGGATATTGCTGCGCAAAGGCTTTACGCACCACGTAGTTGTTGTAAATCAGGTAACCGTCTTTTTGCAGATCTTTGGTCGCAAAGACCTGATGACCGCCGGAAGACTCCAGCTCCTGAGCGAACGGTGCCCAGACATAACCCGCGTCAATATCGCCGCGTTTCCATGCAGCGACCATTTCTGCGGGACGCAGGGGTAATAACGTAATTTTGCTGCGATCCAGTTTGTTGACGCTGATTGCCGCTTCCAGCGCATATTGCGCCGTAGAATTCGGCGGATAAGCCACGCGCTTACCTTCAATGTCTTTAATATTATGAATGCCGTCTTTACCAATCAGCCGTTCATAAGTCGCAATTACCCCGGAAACACCAATAATTTCCACCGGTAATTTACGCACAATACCGGCAGTCGCCGGGCTTGAACCGAAGTTGGCAATATCGATGGCGTTGCTGGCGAAATACGTCAGCGCATCCGCACCGGTAGCAAACTGGACCCATTTCACTTTGCTGTTTAATGCTTTGTCTAAAGAGCCGTCAGCTTTTGCCAGTAATAACACCTGAGAACCGCCGCTGTAGGCGACCCGTACTTCTTCCGGTGCTGCAGCAAACGTCGCGTGCGTCCACAAGCTACCCGCTGCGAGTAATAAGCAGAGACTTTTTTTCATTCTAATTATCCTGTAAATAAATTAAGCAATTAGCGCCGACCCAGTATATTCAGACCGGGCCGGTTTATTTAGATGGATTATTGCTAAGTATTTATTCGTGGCAAGATTAGGCGGGCGTTTAAATAACGTTATTTATTATTCGCAAAAATAATATAGCGCTTTCAGGTTAACGCGCGAATTTCCGTGACCCGGCCACGCAGGCAATGACGCCGAGTGTGACGGCGAGCATCAGCGGGTTGACGGTTTCATGCAAAATCGTGGCAGACAACGCGAGCCCGAAGAATGGCTGGAGTAACTGCAATTGCCCGACAGCGGCGATCCCGCCAATCGCCAGGCCCTTGTACCAGAAGATAAACCCGATGAGCATGCTGAAAAGCGACACGTAACCCAGCGCAATCCAGGCAGAAACGCTGACAGCGCTGAAGGATGCGGGCCGCAGAATGACGGAGGCAACGAGCATAAACGGCAGCGAAATGATCAGCGCCCAGCTGATCACCTGCCAGCCGCCTAAAACGCGGGTGAGTTTTGCGCCTTCGGCATAGCCCAGACCACAAACGGCCACCGCCGCGAGCATCAGTAAATCGCCGGTCAGCGAAACTGAAGCACATTGCGAGAGGGCGAATCCGACAACCAGCAGGCTGCCGATCACTGAAAAAATCCAGAAAGCGGCACCCGGCCTTTCTCCGCCGCGGATCACGCCAAAAATCGCCGTCGTGAGCGGAAGCAGCCCGAGAAAAACGATGGAATGAGCCGACGTAACGTGTTCAAGCGCCATCGCCGTCAGCAGCGGAAAACCTGTCACAACGCCCAGTGAAACGATGATCAGCGGTAAAATCTGCGATGCTTTAGGGCATTTCTCGCGGGTTACGTACACCAGTATCACCGCGAAAAAACCCGCAACCGACGCGCGGGCAAAGGTGAGGAAGAACGGGTCCAACTGCATCACGGCGACACGCGTGGCGGGCAGCGAGCCGCTGAAAATTATCACGCCCAGTAAACCGTTAACCCAACCGGATAACGCGCCCGGTTCTGATTTAATACCCCCTGTCTTATTCACTTTTGTTTTAGGTACCCCTGAATTAACCACGCAGACCTCACTGTAGGAATTTGAGCAATGAACGCGGCGATGGTAGTCTCCTCAATCCGGTACAATCAAATTATTGTCATGGATACAATTCATGAAAGCCCGATACAAAACCCTCGTCGATAACCTCGCGAAAGCCATCCGTTCCGGCACGCTCGCAGCAGGTACAAGGCTGCCGACGCACCGTTTTCTGGCGGCGAAAGAGCACATTTCGCTGGCGACCGCGACCCGCGTGTATACCGAACTGGAAGCGATGGGACTGGTCAGCGGCGAAACCGGACGCGGCACGTTTGTACGTGATATTTCCCTGCCTGCGGGGCACGGCGTCGATCAGCATGTTATCGCGACCGACGTAACGGATCTGAACTTCAACTATCCTGCACTGCCCGGTCAGGGTGAATTGCTGCGCGAAGCGCTGCGCCAGATGGCCACCACGGGCGATATCGAATCCCATCTGCGCTACCAGCCGCACGCCGGCAGGCTGACCGACCGCGAGATTATTGCCCGTCATCTGGCCGGAAACGGCTTCACGCCGGAAGCTGAAAACGTGCTGATCGTCAATGGTGCGCAGCACGGCCTGACGGTTACGGTGATGGGGCTGCTCCGCCCCGGCGATGTGGTGGCGGTTGATGCGCTGACGTACCCCGGATTCAAGGCGCTGGCGGCACTGTATCACCTTGAACTTGTGGCTATTCCGTCTCATCCCGATGGGCCGGATCTTGACGCACTGCGCCAGCTTTGTGCCAGACGGCATGTGCGTGCGGTTTACACCATGCCCACGCTGCACAATCCCCTCGGCTGGGTTCTGGATCGCAATCAGCGCAAAACGCTGGCGGAGATTGCCCGAGAGCATGATTTGCTAATTATCGAAGACACCGCGTATGCCTATCTCGTGCAGCGCCCGCCGCCGCCGGTCGCGTTTTATGCACCGGAACGCACCGTTTATGTCACCGGTTTTTCAAAAAATGTCGCGACCGGATTACGCGTCGGTACGGTGATCTGCCCTGCACAGCACCGGCCCGCGATTGAACGGGCAATCCGCTCGACAATCTGGAATACGCCGTCGCTGATGACCACACTGGTGTGCGGCTGGATTGAAAACGGGACCGTGTCGCGGTTTGAAGCGCTGAAAAGGCGAGATGCGCGGCAGCGACAGGGTGTGGCGAAGGAGTGTCTGGGCCCGCTGACGTGCATCACACATCCGGTTTCGTACTTTCTCTGGCTACCGCTGGCGGAAGATGTCAGAGCCGAACGGGTGGTCAGTGCGTTAATGGACAGCAATATTTCTGTTTCGTCCGCCGCACCTTTTTGCACGTCGGTCAATGTGCCGCAAGCGCTGCGGCTCGCGCTCGGTTCAGTTTCCATCGAAGTCCTGCGCACCACGTTACACAAGGTTCGGGAAACCATTGAGTTCGAGCAATACCGGTGATCACAGGCATAAAAAAACCCGCTTGCGCGGGCATTTAAACTGTATTCCTAACCTACCCGTGAACGACTTTTTTCGCGTCCAGCGCTTTATGAATTGCGGCTTCGAGTTCGTTGATTTCGAATTTCGCCACATACCCGTCGGCACCGACTTTGCGGACGTGATCTTCATTGGCGCTGCCCGAGAGTGAGGAGTGAATAATCACCGGGATATTCTTCAGGAATTCGTCACGTTTGATATTGAGCGTCAGCGTGAAACCATCCATTTCCGGCATTTCCAGATCCGTCAGCACGAAGGAGATCTTGTCTGAAATTGGTACGCCAGCGGCTTTGCATTCTTCGGCCATTTTGCGGATTTTATTCCAGGCTTCCAGACCGGTTACGTGCATCTGCGCCGGGATTTCCATCATGTTCAGACCTTTTTCCAGCATCTGGCGCGCGACTTTGGAGTCTTCCGCAACAATCGCCACCGTGCCCGGTTTCATCTTGAACGAGCTGGTTTTCTTCTTGTCCATGTCGATATTGTTGTTCGGGATAATGTCGTGCAGGATTTGCTCGACGTCCAGCACCAGCGCCAGACGGTTGCTGGATTTATCGTTATCCAGACGCGCAATGCTGGTGATGTTACGGCTCTTCACACCGGATTCTGCCGCCAGCACCTGGCTCCATTCCAGACGAACAATGTCGTCCACTGATTCCACCGCAAAAGCCTGCGTGCTGCGGGCATATTCGGTGACCAGCAAAATATTCAGCCCGGTTTTCGGCACGCAGCCGACGACCGCAGGCAGGTCTATCACCGGAATAATTTCACCGCGAATATTGGTCATCCCCATCATCGGCGATGACATTCCCGCCGCCTTGGTCAGCGCCGGCATAGGGACAATTTCACGCAGCTTGAAAACGTTGATGCCAAATAATTCTGACTGCTCTTCATCAGGCGATGAGCCCAGACGGAACAACAGTAATTCAAACCGGTTTGATGAAGTGAGATTTGTTCTTTCATCAATTTCTTTCTGAAAATTATCCATACTTTCCCCATGCCTTCGTTATTAGTTTTCGTGTGCGTTTGCCGTGCGCGTCATTCGGAAAATCAGGAAATTAATTTTCTTTTTTTCTCAGAGGGACGGCTTATTTATCGGCCCGGACGGGGAAATTCTTTAGTGCAGAGAGGAAATTGAGCAGGAGAAAGATATCCGGCACCCGGGAGATGCCGGAAAAAGCGGTTAACCGGCGATTTTCACCAGCGTTCTGCCCTGAATTTTATTATCGAGGAAATCCGCCGCCACGGCCGGAGCCTGTTCAAGCGTAATTTCAGTCGCCGCCTGCTCGTAGAAACTCTGCGGCAGGATTTTCAGCAGACGTTCCCAGACGGCAGTACGGCGGTCAGCGGGCACGGAAACAGAATCCACGCCCTGCAAACGCACGTTGCGCAGAATAAACGGCATTACGGTCGTCGGCAGACCAAAACCGCCCGCCAGCCCGCAGGCCGCCACGCAACCCCCGTAGTTAGTTTGCGCCAGCACTTTGGCCAGCACTTTGTCACCGACGGTATCCACCGCGCCCGCCCAGATTTGTTTTTCCAGCGGACGGGTTTCGGCGAAATCATCGCGGGAGAGAATTTCGCTGGCACCCAGTTTACGCAGGTAATCGTGCGTGGACTCGCGGCCGGTTACAGCGGCAACGGTATAGCCGAGCGTATGCAACAATGCGACAGCCGTACTGCCCACGCCACCGCTGGCACCGGTCACGACGACGGTTCCGCTTTCCGGTTTAACGCCCGCCTCCTCCAGCGCCATCACGCACAACATGGCGGTGAAACCTGCCGTGCCGATGATCATCGCATTACGCGCCGCCAGCCCCTCCGGCAAAGCCACCAGCCAGTCGCCTTTCACGCAAGCCTGTTCTGCCAGACCGCCCCAGTGTGTTTCGCCCACGCCCCAGCCGGTGAGAATGACCGGCTGGCCAGCAGTAAAGCGGGCGTCATTGCTGCGGCTGACGCGGCCGGAAAAATCGATCCCCGGCACCATCGGAAACTGACGGACGATTTTGCCTTTGCCGGTGATCGCCAGCGCGTCTTTGTAATTCAGACCGGACCAGCTGATATCCACCAGCACATCGCCTTCCGCCATTTCCGGCAGTGTGATCTCTTTAACTTCGGCCAGTGTGGCTTTGTCTTGCTGTTCCAGAACCAGTGCTTTCATTTTGTTCCCTTAATTATTCAGGAGTTCGAAGAGTTGTCGTTAGAAATGCGATGACTAACGTAATGATTGCAGGTGCTATTTTTGAATTTCTTATTGAATGTTTTTCTGAAAATATGCCCAAAACTGATTCAGGGGTTCGGCTGAACGGAACAGTTTGGCGCGCATCACTGCCCCTTCCCAGCCCGACCAGAAGATCTCCGCCAGTTGCGCAGGAGGCGTGCCGGAGTTTATGCCGTCCACCCGCTGCGCTTCTTCCAGACAACGCGCCACGCGGTTTTCCCATTCCTGCAAAATCGCTTTCAGCTTTTCCGGGAAATCATCGGGAAGCAGGGGGGATTCCTGTAATAAATTGCCGACCAGGCAGCCCCGTTTAAATTCAAATCTCGCCATACTCTGACCAGCGTGATCGACAAATGCGCCGATGCGTTGCAGAGGCGCCAATGCGTCATTGAGTAAAAACTTATCAAGCTTATGGGCGAAGAACGCACCGTAGGACGTTAGCACTGCCATGCCGAAATCCTGTTTGCTGGCGAAATAGTGATAAAACGATCCTTTGGGTACAGAGATGTTTTTAATCACCGCATCGATACCCGCCGACAGATAGCCCATCTCCGTGATCACTTCCAGCCCTGAGCGGATCAGCGCGTCACGCGTATCCGCAAACTCGCGTTCAGTTTTCGGCGGACGGCCACGGCGGGGCTTTTTAGCCGCTACGGGCGGGGCTTCGGGCGGGATTGTCAGTGCATCACTCATAATTTAGACCGATCGTTTTTTAATTGCCAAAAGCCTACCCCCAATTCTCTGCGCAGGCAACCCCGTCATTCCCTGAACAGCAAAAAGCCCGCCGCGGCTGAACCGGGCGGGCTGTTTTTAAAGATCAGTATGTTGTAACTATTTAGCGCTCACAGCCTCACGAACAGTTTCCGGCGTGCTGTAGCGATTGGTTTTGAACGGAATATCCAGCCGCTCGCGCAGCGTATGCGCCTCGGAAGGATGCCAGTAACCGCGCGCCGCCAGCACCGGCAGCACCAGACGGGTGATGTCGTCGAGCGCTTCGGTCAGCACCGGTCCGCTGATGATAAACCCGCTCGCACCGCCCTCCTCCACCCAGCGGATCAGGCGGTCGGCGACCTGTTCCGGCGTACCGAAAAACTCACCGCGCGGCAGCGTGGTCTGATACGCCACTTCACGCAATGTGAGGTTTTCCTCTTTCGCCTGTTTCTTGATGCTGTCGGTGGTGGAACGGAACGTATTCTGGCCTAAATCGCCCAGCTCAGGGAACGGGCCATCCGGCGGGTACTGGCTGAAATCGTGATGGTCAAAGAAGCGGCCGAGATACGCCAGCGCGTCGTCGAGGGAAAGCAGCGAAAGCAGGTACTGATATTTGGCTTCCGCTTCTGCTTCAGTTTTGCCGACAACCGGGCTGATGCCGGGGAAAATTCCCACCGGATGACGGCCATTTTTTGCTACCTGCGCCCGGAGTTTGGCGGAGTAATCCTGCGCCTCTTCCAGCGTGCGCGCATTGGTGAAGACTGCATCAGCAGATTTACCCGCCAGTGCGATACCCGCATCAGAAGCGCCCGCCTGGAAAATCACCGGCTGCCCCTGTGGCGAACGCTGGATATTCAGCGGGCCTTCGACCGAGAAAAATTGCCCCTGATGATTGAGTTTGTGCAGTTTGGCTGCATCGAAAAACACGCCGCTTTCGCGGTCACGCACAAACGCGCCGTCTTCCCACGAATCCCACAAACCCTGCACCACGTTGATGTACTCTTCCGCAATCTGGTAACGCAGCGCATGCTCGGGATGATCTTTGCCAAAGTTTTTCGCCGAACCGGCCAGCGGCGACGTCACCACATTCCAGCCCGCACGGCCCTGGCTGATGTTGTCAATCGACGCCAGCTGGCGCGCCACAGTAAACGGATCGCTGTACGACGTCGAAATCGTCCCCGCCAGCCCGATGCTGTGGGTGGCGGACGCCAGTGCCGACAGCAGCGCAACCGGCTCAAAGCGGTTGAGGAAATGTGGCAGCGATTTTTCGTTGATGTGCAGACCGTCGGCCACAAACAGGAAATCAAAACCGGCGGCTTCAGCGCGCAACGCTAAATCGCGAAAATACGGAAAATTCACGCTGGCATCGGCAGGCGCTTTTTCGTGACGCCATGAATTCATATGCCCGCCTGCCCCGTGCAACATCAGACCGAGCTTGATACTTTTTGAATGGCTCATGAGAACTCCTTAAAGCTGGCCAGCCAGCAATTCGATGGACTTCAGACGCACGGCGGCATCTGTCAGTGGGGTATGAATGACAAATTCGTTAACGCACAGACGGCGCTGAATGTCGCGCAGCTGTTCATGAATATCGGCGGGCGTGCCGTGCAGCACACTGATCTGCTGCTGTTCAATGCGGTACTGCGTCGCCCCGGCTTGCCGGACAAACGCTTCGGCCTGTTCGCGGGTGCCGACAGTCACATGTTTATCGCCAACGGTGACGCGGAAATTATGTTGCTCTGCCACCAGCGCGGCGGCTTGTTCCCGCGTTTCGGCGGCCAGCACCGCAAGGCTGACCAGCGCCTGCCCCTGTCCGGCGGAATATTCGTGGTACGCCAGCACCGATTCGGTCATCACTTCTGCGGACGTGTTGATGAAACCGGCAAAAACAAAATTCCAACCCAGCGAGGCCGCCAGACGGGCGCTTTCTTTGCTCGCGCCCAGCAGGAAACGCTGCGGCACAACCGGCGGCTGCGGCAATGCGCGGGCTTCGACACCGGCCAGATTGTCGTCGAGATGAGTCAGATAATGCGTCAGTTGCTGTAACTGCGCGGGGAAACCGGGTGCGGAATCTGCCGGAGCATGGCCCCGCAGCGCTTTGGTTGATAGCGGTAAACCGCCGGGCGCTTTGCCGATGCCGATATCCACCCGATCGGGCGCCAGCGCAGAAAGCAGATGAAAATTCTCCGCGACTTTGTAGGGGCTGTAATGTTGCAGCATGACGCCGCCGGAGCCGATCCGCAGCGTCGAGGTCTGAGCCAGAAGCCAGGCAATCAGCACTTCCGGCGAGCTGCCTGCCAGCTTTTCTGTGTCGTGATGTTCAGAAACCCACAGGCGGTGATAACCGAGTTTTTCTGCCGTTTTCGCAAACGTCAGCGTGGCCTCCAGTGCCTGCTCCGCACGTTGTCCTTCATTTATCGGGCTTTGGTCTAATAAGCTCAGTCGGTAATTCACTCGGGGTATTCCTTTTATCCACAGATTTCAATTCATGAAAAAAATCAGTTCATGTTAAAAAGAGTTCCATGAAGTGAGGACAAAGCTAAATAATTAAATTGCGCATCGATAGCCATTATTTTGCTATGCGCCCTGAGAAGAAAACTGCTTATAAAATATAGCCACAGAGTCTTTAGCGAAAAGGGGTTTCCTGTCTACGATGAAATGACTGCAACCACACCTTATAAAAGGCTACGAATAATGAGCATTTCACTTGCCAATGAAGAGCGCTCCGGGACGCTGTCCGGTTCATCCTTATTAGAAAGCAAACTCATCGCCCATCGTCGTGAATTACATCAGAACCCTGAATTATCGAATCAGGAATTTGCGACCACGCAAAGAATTACCGGCTGGCTGAATGCGGCCGGAGTACGGATTTTGGATCTCGGGCTGAAAACCGGCGTTGTGGCTGAAATCGGCTCTCCGGATGGCCCGCTGGTGGCGCTGCGCGGTGATATTGACGCGCTGCCGATTGAAGAAGCGTCCGGCGTGCCTTTCAGCTCGCAACATCCCGGCGTGATGCACGCCTGCGGCCACGATTTTCACACGTCCGTTATTCTTGGCGCGGCGTATTTACTCAAAGCCCGCGAAGACCAGCTTCCGGGGCGCGTGCGTCTGTTTTTCCAGCCTGCGGAAGAGCGGTTTGGCGGCGCATCGCAGCTGATTAAAGCCGGTGCGCTGGAAAACGTTGACGTCATTTTCGGCCTGCACAATGCGCCTGAGCTGCCGGTCGGCACCTTTTCCACCAAAGGCGGCGCGTTCTATGCCAACGTTGACCGGTTCAGTATCACGATCACCGGCAAAGGCGCACACGCCGCGCATCCCGAGGAAGGCGTCGACAGTATTGTCACCGCCAGCCACATCATTTCGGCGCTGCAAACCGTGGTCAGCCGCAACGTCAGCGCGCAGGAAGCGGCGGTGGTCAGCGTCACGCGCATTGAAGGCGGCAATACCTGGAACGTGCTGCCGCAAACCGTCGAACTCGAAGGCACCGTACGCACACATAACGACGCTGTCCGCGAACAGATTCCGGAACGTATCCGTCAGGTAATTTCTGGCGTGGCCACGGCACTGGGTGCGAAAGCCGAACTGCACTGGTTTGGCGGGCCGCCGGCGGTGGTGAATACGCCACGCTGGGCGGATTTCAGCCTGGAAGCAGCGGCTGAATTTGGCTATAAAGCGGAAGTCGCGACGGCGCAAATGGGCGGCGAAGATTTTGCTTTTTATCTGCATCACGTCCCCGGCGCGTTCGTCAGCATCGGTTCCGCCAGTGAATTTGGCTTGCATCATCCGCAATTTAATCCTGACGAATCCGCTATTTATCCGGCAGCCGCCTATTTCCAGCAACTGGCTGAGAAAGCACTGCGGGAATTAACCGGAAAATAGCCTTCTTTAATTTCATTCCTGTTGAAATGCCCGGTAATCCGGGCGTTTTGCGTGGCTATTTCAGGCAGGCCTTTATTTCCAATTTATCTCTTTCATTATTTAATTTTGTTGTTTTACATCCCTGTAACACTCGGGAATAGTGAAATTGTCGTCTCACTGTCATCACCACATACAATAAGAATGCAGGGTATAAAAATAATGATGAAACACAGCCTTAAATTAACCACCATCGCCGCTTTATTAAGTCTTTCTGCACTGGCACAGGCTGCACCGGGTATCGACCTGATTGCGAATGAAAAACCCATTAACGCGCCGAAAAGCCCGGAAGCTGTGGCAAAAATCCCGGCTAACTTTAAGTTTGTTGAACCCGGCACGCTGACCGTGGCGCTCGCCGTGCTGGGCAGCGCCCCGCCGTTTGGCCTGTATGCCCGCGATAATAAGACCGTGATCGGCAGTGAAGCGGATATCGCCCGTCTGGTCGCCGACGGTTTGGGCCTGAAACTGAAAGTGGTTCCGGCTTCCTGGGAAGACTGGCCGCTGGGCGTGACCTCCGGGAAATACGACGCCGCCATCTACAACATTACCGTCACGAAAGACCGCAAAACCAAGTTTGATTTCGCCACGTATCGCGAAGATACGCTGGGCTTTTACGTGAAATCCGACAGCAAAATCACCTCGATTCAATCCGCGCCGGATATCGCCGGGAAACGCATTATTGTCGGCTCCGGCACCAATCAGGAAGCCGTGTTGCTGGCGTGGGATAAAGAGAATCAGGCCAAAGGCTTACCGGCGCTGAAACCACAGTACGTCACTGATGACGCCGCCGCGACGCTGGCGATCCAATCTGGCCGCGCCGATGCGACCTTCGGGCCAAACGTCACCGGTGCCTACAAAGCGCTGTTAACCGGCAAAACCAAACTGGTCGGCACTGTGCCGGGCGGCTGGCCGAAAACCGCGAACATTGCCGTGACACTGAAAAAAGGCAACGGTCTGGTGGACGCGGTTCAGGCATCCCTTAACAGCGCCATCGCCAACGGCACCTATTTGCAGGTGCTTAACCGCTGGGGTGAAAGCGTTGAGAAAATCGACCACTCCGAAATTAATCCGCCAGGACTGGGCGACTGAGTAAAGAGGATTGCATCATGAGCGATGACGTTTTTATCCAGACCGTGCCGGAAGACCCGCTGATTGCGCCGTTCATTCAGGGGCTGTTCGGTGAATACCGCGAGCGCTACGGTGAGTATTTCTCCAGCCAGCCGCCGGAAGATGACAGCGTATTTTCCAAACCGGACGGCACGTTTATTGTGCTGCTGAGAGACGGAGCGCCCATTGCGATGGGTGCTTACAAACGCTACGACGAGAAAACGGCAGAGCTGAAACGCATCTGGACGCACCGCTCACTGCGGCGCCAGGGGCTGGCACAGAAGGTTTTACTCGAACTGGAACGCCGCGCCGCCGCTTACGGTTATCAGCAAGTTTTCCTCACCACCGGTTTCCGCCAGCCGGAAGCGGTCGGATTGTATTTGTCCCACGGTTATCAGCCATTGTTTGACACGCGTCTCGACCCGGATGTCTATTCCCGCCCGCCGTACGACGGTCGTTTGCCGTTTACCAAGGCGCTGACCGCTGACGTCCCTGTTACCTGAAATTGCCAGAAGAAAGAGAACACCATGAGTGAAAACGCCCCGACTTCCGTGAAACATCCGCCGCTAAAAGTGGTTCCTGCACGCTATCCGTGGCGGGTGGCTGGCGCGATATTTTCAGTTTTTATCCTGCTGGGCATCGTTGAGTCAATTGCGACCAACTCCCGCTGGGAATGGGGCGTTTTTCGCCAGTGGTTCTTTGACCCGGTCATCCTTTCCGGGCTGGGGAAAACGCTGCTGCTGACCTTACTGGGCACGCTTTTTGGCATTATTTTAGGGACGGCGCTGGCCCTCGCCCGCCTGTCAAAATCCTATCTGATGAATGCGCTGGCCTGGGGATATATCTGGCTGTTCCGCTCGCTACCGCTGTTGCTGGTGTTGATCATCCTCTACAACTTTTCGTATCTCTACGACAGCCTGTCGCTCAGCATTCCGTTTACGTCCATTTCCTTTTTCAGCACGCCAACCGTGAATTTGCTGGATCAGTTCTCGGTCGCGGTTCTGGGGCTTTCGCTGGTGCAGTCGGCATATACCGCAGAAATCATCCGTGGCGGGATTTTAGGCGTCGAACACGGCCAGCACGAAGCCGCCGCCGCGCTCGGTTTACCGGCCTACCGCCGGACGTTCCGCATCATTTTGCCTCAGGCCCTGCGCTCGATTCTGCCGACCGGTTTTAACGAAGTAATCAGTCTGGCGAAAGGCACATCGATTGTTTACGTGCTTTCCATGCCGGAGCTGTTCTACACCGTACAGGTGATTTACAACCGCACGCAGCAGGTGATCCCGCTGCTGATGGTGGCGACCGTGTGGTATCTGCTGATTACCACCGTGCTGTCGGTGCTGCAATATTACGTCGAGCGTTACTTCTCGCGCGGCACCGTGCGCCAGGTTGCGCCTACGCCGTTGCAGCGTCTGCGCCAGTGGCGTATCGCCCGTTCATAATTCTGGAGAAATCTATGTCTGAAGCCTTTGATTTATTCGTAAAACCGCCTCATGACGCGTCCGTTGAACGGTTGTTTCCGCGCCAGCCGCTGGCCGCCACCGTCGGGCGCATCGAGATCAATAACCTGAGCAAATACTATGGCGCGCATAAAGCGCTTGATAACGTCAGCCTGAGCATCGAACCCGGCACGGTAACGGTGATCCTTGGCCCGTCCGGCTCAGGGAAATCTACCCTGCTGCGCACCATCAATCATCTGGAACGCGTCGATGAGGGGTTTATCCAGATTGACGGCGATTACATCGGTTACCGCCGCAAAGGCGATACGCTGTACGAACTGAAAGAACGCGCAATCCTCAAACAACGCACCCACGTCGGGTATGTTTTCCAGAATTTCAATTTATTCCCGCACATGACGGTGCTGGATAACATCATCGAAGCGCCCGTCGTTCACGGCTTGCTGAACCGCAAACAAGCTATCGCCCGTGCTTATGAGCTGCTGGATACCGTCGGTTTACGCGAAAAAGCCCACGCCTGGCCGCGCCATCTTTCCGGCGGCCAGCAACAGCGTATCGCCATCGCACGCGCCTTAGCGCTCAATCCGAAAGTGATGTTGTTCGACGAACCCACCTCCGCGCTTGATCCGGAGCTGGTCGGCGAAGTGCTGGACGTCATCAAAAAACTGGCGCAGTCAGGTGTGACGCTGGTGGTGGTCACGCACGAAATCGGTTTTGCGCGACAGGTCGCCGATCAGGTGGTGTTTATGGTGGATGGCGCCGTTGTCGAGAGCGGAAGTGCAACGCAGGTGCTGGACAGGCCGGTGCATAAGCGGACAAAAGCCTTCCTGGAGAAGGTGCTTTAAGATTGGCAAATTTATTCACTTGCGGTGAGGGTCAGGACCTTGGGGTTACAGCCCAGACTGGCTACAAGGAGCGCCTTTCGCCGCGCCCCTTGAAAATCCCGGTTTTTTTTACTGCGAGCAATAGCGCGCAGTAAAAAAGACGCGGAGATTCAAAAGAGGGCTCGTCATAGCCCTCTTTTGTCGGTTTCGGCGCAGGGAGTTAAGTGTTCACAGTGATTGAAAAACCGAAACTTTCTCGGCCACTTGGGTGATTGAACGCCCACCCGTTCTGCCTATTTCACACTCGCCATCGGCGGATCCATCGCCACTTTGCCTTTCACGGCTTTATTCTTCACTCTCCGCGACCACATCGCGGTCAGAATCGGCACCAGTATTGAGGTGACAATCACTGACGTGGCGACCAGCGCCGTGGCGGCCGGGGCGACAGGTTTGAACTGTGGCACCATTTCGGCAATCAGTACCGGCGTGGCCACCGCGGCACCGGCTGAACTGGAGGCGGCAATGCCTGCGGTACCGTCGCCGCCGCCGATGAATTTATCGGCCAGTATCAGCGGAATGCCGGTCAGGATAATCACTGACACGCCCAGCATCACACCCAGCAAACCGGTTTGTGCGATAACGCTCAGGTTGATGGTGTTACCCAGTGCGAATGCGAAGAACGGGATCAGCGTCTGAACGGCTTTACTGAAGAATTCGCGTAATTCCGGGTCGAGGTTCCCCAGACCAAATCCAATCAGGAACGGCAGGACGGCGCCGACGAAAACATGCGGTTCAAACGAGGCAATTCCCGCCGTACCGAGGATGATCATGGTCATCAGCGGGCCGGATTCCAGAGACATCAGCACGAAGGCGCCGGCCTCTTCTTTTGTACCGTATTGCTGCATGACCGAGGCATATAGCCCGCCGTTGGTCATGTCCATGGACGCGACCAGCGCCAGAACGGATAGCCCGGCGAAGAAGCCAAACTCGACGCCGTTTTCCGGCATAAAGCGCGAAGCCACTGCCGCGACAATCCAGGCGACGGCAATTTTTGTGACCACCAGCGTGCCGGATTTACGCAGAACCGTCCCGGTGGCGCTCAGTTTGATGGATGCCCCCATGCAGAAAAACCAGACGGCCAGAATCGGCACCGTGCCGGTGATCAAACCGTTGGTGAAGGAGCCAAAATACTTACCGGAATCAGGCGCAAAGGTATGACACAAGGCACCGATGAAGAGAGGCACTAACATCATCCCGCCAGGGATTTTTTCTATCGCTCGTTTAATGTGCATTATTTTTCACCTGATTTAAAAGGAACGGACTTCCGAATGCCGCTACGTTATCCATTTCTCAGGGCTATAAAAGTGATGCAACTCATAAATTGAAACGTTGTTTCTATTTTATAGATCGGTAGTTTTAATAAATATTCCGTC